>JAUWJM010000111.1 GCA_030607715.1 Candidatus Aerophobota bacterium | reverse complement strand
GGTAATTGGAGATCACCCTGTTCTTCTTAACCGAGCTCCCACTCTGCATCGTTTAGGAGTTCAGGCTTTTCAACCGGTCTTGATAGAGGGGGATGCAATTCAACTTCATCCTCTGGTCTGTGCCGCATTTAACGCTGACTTTGATGGTGATCAAATGGCAGTTCATGTTCCCCTTTCTTATGAGGCTCAACTGGAGGCAAAGGTCTTAATGCTTTCTCAAAATAATATTCTTTCTCCGTCTAACGGGGAACCAGTTGTTGCCCCCACTCAGGATATTACCCTGGGTTGCTATTACTTAACTGTAATGAAGGATGAGAAAGAAAAGCCAAAAAGAAGTTTTTCCTCTTCTGAGGAAGTAATTTTAGCTTACGATTTGAAAAATATAGATCTGCATGAAAAGATAAGAATTCTCACCAATGGACAGTGGCTGGAGACTACACCGGGCAGGATAATTTTTAATCAGGTTCTTCCCAGGGAGATGCCTTTTCAAAACAGAGTGATAGATAAATCGGTTTTGTCCGAGATTATAACTACAATTTGGGAAAACTTTGGAGATGTAGTCGTTGTTGATGTTTTAGATAAAATTAAAAAATTAGGATTTGAATACGCCACAAAATCTGGATTAACCTTTTCTTTATCTGATATTCCTAATATAAAGGAAAAAAATAGGTTACTCCAGGAGATAGAAGATGAGGTTGAAGGATACAATCTTTTAGCTAAAGAGGGTGCTATTAGCGAGGAGGAAAGATATATTGATGTGATTAATTTAAGGATGCGATTAACTGATTTAATGAAAGAGAAAGTTTCCCATTACCTTTCCCATTCTCCTTTTAACCCTCTATATATGATGTGGACTTCAGGGGCGAGAGGAAGTGCAGACCAGTTGCGTCAAATTATAGGAATAAGAGGGTTAATGTCTAGATCTATTCGGGAAACCTATCGGAGGGAACTATGGGACGAGGTCTTCAGGAAAAAGCTGTCCGTTCCTTCGGAGCTGGTTCGCCAATACTTTTATCCAGTTCCAGGAGGAAGATTAAAGGGAAGAATTAGCGAGGAGCCAATCCGATCCAATTTTAAGGAAGGACTTTCTGCACCTGAGTACTTTATGTCCACTTCTGGTGGAAGAAAAGGTTTGATTGATACTGCACTGAAAACCGCTTATGCTGGATATTTAACCCGTAAGTTGGTAGCTGTAGCTCAAAATGTTATCATTGTTGAGGAGGATTGTGGAACTATAGAAGGTCTTTTTGTGGGACCCTTAATAAGTGAAGAGGGAAAATTGCTGGAATCATTAAGTCATCGAATAACGGGAAGGGCAGCAGCTTCTCCAATAAAGGACCCCTCCACGGGAGAAATAATAATAGAAACTAACCAGGAAATTAGCCTGAATACCGCTGTTCGTATTGAAAAAGCAGGGGTGAAAAGAGTAAAGATTCGTTCTCCTCTTACCTGTCAAAGTAAGTGGGGCCTT
This sequence comes from Candidatus Aerophobota bacterium, assembly GCA_030607715.1. Next base: position 4,035 of record JAUWJM010000111.1, on the reverse strand, counting down.
TGCCGTAAATGTTATGGATGGGATCTTTCTAACCATCACTTGGTTGGTCTGGGAGAAGCAGTAGGAGTGATAGCTGCTCAGTCTATTGGAGAGCCTGGAACACAACTTACTCTGCGTACCTTCCATACAGGGGGAGTATTTAGAAAGGGAGGGGATATTCCTCAGGGTCTTCCTCGAGCAACTGAGCTTTTTGAACCCAGAAAGCAAACATATCCCAGAAAAGGAGTAATTCGACAACGAAAAGGGGAAGAAGCTCTCATAAGTGAGATAGAGGGACAGGTAAGTATTGAGAGAAGAGAGGGTCGCTCTTTGATTAAGATAAAGGGAGGGGATAATAAAGAGATAGCTTATGAAATTGGAGGAGAAGTTTTAGTTTCTGAAGGTGATAATGTTGAAGCTGGAGACAAAATTGTTGAAGGAGAGATAAATCCCCGTTCTCTTTTAAGAATAAAGGGAGTTAGAGAGGTTGAGGAGTATTTAGTAAACCAGGCTCAGTTAGTTTATCTATCTCAGGGGGTGAATATTAATATTAAACATTTTGAAATAATTGTGCGGCAAATGATGAGAAAAGTAGAGATAGAAGACCCTGGAGATACCGATTATCTTCCCGGAGAACAGGTGGATAGAGTGGAATTTGAAGAAGTTAATCAGAAGGTAAAATCAGAAAAAGCAAGGCCAGCTACAGTTAAACCTGTTCTGTTAGCTATTCCAAAAGCCGCTCAAGAGGAAAAAAATAGCTTTTTATCTGCTGCATCTTTTCAGCGCACAAAACAGGTATTAGTTGAGGCAGCAGTTAGAGGTCAGGTTGATTATTTAAGAGGATTAAAAGCTAATGTTATTTTAGGAAGATTAGTCCCTGCTGGGACAGGTTTTAGAAATGAGAATGATTTAGCCAGTAATTAAGGGGGAAAAATGCCTACTGTTAATCAACTTTTAAAGAAGGGAAGGAAATTTAGTAAAAAGAAAGGAAAGAGTTTAGCTTTGCAGGGATGCTCTCAGAAAAAGGGAGTTTGTGTAACTGTAAGAACCTTTACTCCCAAAAAGCCAAATTCTGCTCTTAGAAAAGTAGCTCGGGTAAGATTATCCAATGGAAAAATGGTGACGGCTTATATTCCAGGGGAAGGTCATAACTTACAGGAACATTCCATTGTTTTAGTGAGAGGAGGAAGGGTAAAGGATCTACCAGGAGTAAAATACCATATTATTCGGGGAACTTTGGATACCTCTGGAGTGGAAGGAAGGGAAAAGGCTCGTTCTAAATATGGTAGAAAAAAACAGGAGTAATATATGGCAAGAAGAAGGATAGCAAAAAAAAGAGAAATACTTTCTGATCCTGTATACAGCAGTGTTACTTTGTCTAAATTTATTAATAAGTTAATGAAGCACGGGGGGAAAAGTAAAGCTGAGAAGATCTGTTATGGATCTTTTGATATTATCAGAAATAAATTAAAGAAGGAACCCCTGGAAGTTTTTCTTAAAGCTTTGGAAAATGTAAAGCCTGTGTTAGAAGTGCGTTCTCGAAGAGTAGGAGGGGCTACCTATCAGGTTCCTACAGAGGTTAGATCTCAGAGACAAGAAGCTCTGGCTATCCGATGGATGGTTCACTTTGCTCGGGGGAAAAAAGGAAAACCAATGAAGGAAAAGTTAGCTGAGGAGATTATCTTAGCTTTCCGAGGAGAAGGGCTGGCCATAAAAAAGAAAGAAGATACTCGCAAGATGGCCGAGGCTAACCGAGCTTTTGCGCATTATCGTTGGTAATACAAGAACTGTAATATGTAATACTACCTTATTACTTGAAAGGATAAAATAATTGTGAGTATTGTTAGGATAAGGAATTATTCAACTTCTGAGTCCTGGAGAAAAAAGATGGAAGGAAAGACTTACATAGAGAAAATTAGAAACATCGGTATTGTTGCTCATATAGATGCTGGTAAAACTACAACTACAGAACGGATTCTTTACTATACAGGCAAAACTCATAGAGTAGGGGAAGTTCACGAGGGTACAACAGTAATGGACTGGATGGAGGAGGAAAAAAAACGAGGTATAACTATAACCTCTGCTGCTACTACTTGTCAATGGAAAGGACACAGGATTAATATAATAGATACTCCTGGCCATGTGGATTTTACAGTAGAGGTAGAAAGAGTTCTAAGAATACTGGATGGAGTTATAATAATATTTTGTGGTGTAGAAGGGGTTGAGCCTCAATCAGAGACAGTATGGCGACAGACTGATAAATACAGCATTCCAAGAATTACCTTTATTAATAAGTTAGATAGAGTAGGAGCTGATTTTTATAGAGTATTAGATGAAGTAAAAAATAATTTTGAACTTATTTCTCTTCCGGTCCAGTTGCCCATAGGAGGAGAAGAAAACTTCAGAGGAGTCGTGGATTTAATAGAAATGAAGGCTTTAATCCGGGAGAGTAATGATGTGGATTCAAAAGTCAGAGAGGAAGAGATTCCCTCTGATTTACGAGAAAAAGCTCTTGCTTTTCATAACGAATTAGTGGAAAATGCGGCTGGGTCAAGTGATGAATTACTGGAAGAGTTTTTTGAGAAAGGCACTCTTACTCCTGCTCAAATAAAACAGGGGGTCAGAACTCTTACCTTAGAGCACCGTGGAGTTCCTATTTTTTGTGGGAGTGCTCTAAGAAATAAAGGAACCAGACTTCTTTTAAATGGAGTGATAGATTACCTACCTTCACCTTTAGATCTTCCTGAAATTGAAGGATATAGCCCTTTAAATAAAAAAAGAGAAAAGAGGAAAGTTTCAATCAATGAGCCTTTCTCTGCTTTAGCTTTTAAGATAGTTACTGATCCCTATGCAGGGAGGTTAACATATTTTCGGGTATATTCGGGGAAAATTAACCCTGGGTCTTCAGTTTATAATTCTACAAAAAAAAGAAGAGAAAAAGTTGGCCGCATTTTAGAGATGCATGCTAACTATCGTATCGAGAGAGAAGAAATTTGTGCCGGAGAAATTGGAGCTTTAGTGGGGTCTAATAGCATTAAGACTGGAGATTCTCTTTGTAATCAGCAATATCCTATAATTCTGGAGCCTATAAAATTTGCTGAGCCTGTGATTTCTATTGCTGTTGAACCAAAAACTAAATTAGAACAAAATAAATTAGCCATTGCTCTTTCTAAGTTGTCAGAAGAAGACCCTACTTTTAAGGTTCGTCAGGATGAAGAGACAGGACAAACTATCATCTCTGGAATGGGGGAACTTCATTTAGAGGTAATAATTAATAGATTAAATCGAGAATTTAACCTTAGAGTAAATGCAGGAGAGCCTCAGGTAACTTACAGGGAGAGTATAAAAGGAAGAGCTCGGGCTCGTGGTCAGTATATTAAACAAACAGGTGGTAGGGGTCAATATGGCGATGTATCCCTGGAAGTTGGACCCAGAAAAGATGGAGAGGAATATTTTGTAGATAAAACTAAGGGTGGTGTTATTCCCAGGGAGTTTATTCCTGCCGTGAGGAAAGGAGTAGAGCAGGCTATGTTAAATGGGGGATTAGGAGGTTATCCTCTGATTAATGTTAAAGCTACTCTTCTTGATGGTTCTTTTCATCCTGTAGATTCTTCTGAGCACGCCTTCAAAACTGCTGCTGTTATTGCTTTTAAGAAAGCTTTGAGGAAAGCTTCTCCTTATCTTTTAGAGCCTATAATGAAATTGGAGGTGAGAGTTCCTCAGGAATTTTTGGGCGATGTGACGAGGGATATTATGGCTCGCCGAGGGCAGATTATTAAATTAGAAGGGGGAGAAAAAATTCACCATTTATTTGCTTTTGTTCCTCTCTCTGAGCTTTTTGGTTATGTTACTCAACTTCGTTCCTTAACCCAAGGAAGGGCTGTTCCCAATTTGGAGTTTTGTCGTTATCAGGAGGCTACCCGAGAAGCTACCAAGGAGATTTTAGGACAGTAATTATACAGGAGTAATGAAAAAATGCCCAAACAGAGGATCAGAATAAAATTAAAAGCTTATGATCATAAGATATTAGACCAATCAGTAAAAAGAATTGTTGAG
>JAUWJM010000015.1 GCA_030607715.1 Candidatus Aerophobota bacterium | reverse complement strand
TTCAGCGCAGGCTCCACAAACCACACAAGCCACCTCATCAAACTCTGCCTTGCCCCGGGAACCGGGAGCAGCAGGTGAGGGAACTTTAGGAAACTTAGTGGTATAAGGAGGGCTAAAAAGAGAAGTCAGAGCCTCTTTTAGTTCTCTAAGTTTTGGGTATTTCATTCACTGCCTCCATCAAAGCTCTTCTTTTTCATCCTCGTATTTATCCACCACACTTTTTTCCCATAGTTTAATCTTGCTTCTATGAGCGGCATGGGCAATAGCGTGGGCATCGGTGGGAGAACTAAGTATTATGAACACGATAGCAAGCAAGCTTTTCGCCAGGAATCCCGCAGCTAAAAAGGTTCCAAAGAGAATAAAACAGGTACCCAGGGTCACGCATTTGGTAGCCGCCTGGAGTCGATTGTAAACATCAGGAAGTCTGACCAGTCCAATACAACCCAAAAGGTTAAATATGACCCCTATAAATATTATCACCTTTCCTGCAATTACTACTGCTTCATTCATCTAATCCCTTCCCTTCCAGATGTTTAGCCAGGGTTAAGACTCCTAAAAAGCCTAATAGAGCCCAGGCAATACCAATATCCATAAAGTAAGTTCTTGGTGTGTAGATAACAAAAAGAGCACAAAAACCCACCACCAGAATTCCCAAAATATCCACAGCTACAATTCTGTCAGCAGAGGTAGGACCACGCAAAACCCTGTAAAGACACAAAAAACAGCTCGTTATCAAAGGCACAGCAAAGATAGCCGGAATGCCGATAATCATCCAAACACCTCCTTGAGTATAGGCTCAAATCTTCTTATAATTCTCCTGGTTGCCTCTTCAACATCCACTGTTGTTACATTGATCCAGTGAACGTAAAGATATCCATCATCGGTTAACTCTACGGTAAGAGTACCCGGGGTCAAAGTTATGCAATTAGCCAGAGCTACTCTACCGATGAGAGTGGACAGGCTTGTCTTTACCTTTACAATCCCCGGGTTTATAGGAAGCTTAGGATGAAGCACCCTGTAAGCAACATCAAAATTCGCCAGGATACAGTAAAAGATAAAAATGGGTATAAAAAGAAGAAGGTAGAGGAATCTTTTTATCTGAAAAAATTTTTCCGCATGTTGGATAAAAAAGTCGGCAAACCACAAAGAGATAAAAACAGATACACCTATCCCTATAAGAATTGAAGGTAAATATACCGTCCAGGTTAAAAATAACCAGATGATAAAGCCAATAATGAAAAGCACTAATCTTTTCATTTTAACCCCCTAAAATCAGTATACTGTACCTGGTTCCTTCTTGAAGAACTGCCACAGCAGGTTCCAAAATCACCTTCAATAAAGGATAGAAAAAAATCCCTGTTCCAATACATATAATGGCAAGTATAATCATCGAGGCACACATAACTTTCGGAACTTCTTTTATCTTAGTCCACTTTTCTTTCAGAGTGCCAAAAAAAGCAGACCTTTGAACCTTAAGATAGTAAGCCAAAGTGAGTACTGAAACAAGAATAGTTAAAACAGTCAGGGTAAATCTTCCCGCCTGAACCAATCCAATAATTATAAAGAGTTTACTCCAGAATCCATTAAAAGGAGGAATACCTGATATAGACAGAGAAGCAATAGTAGAGGTTGCTCCGGTTACGGGCATAACCTTACTTAAACCACCCATCTCATTTAGCTTCCTGGTACCAGTTGAGTATTCCACAGCTCCAGAGTTTAAGAACAGTAGTGATTTAAAGGTAGCATGATTGAATAAATGAAATAGTGCACCCAAAAGTCCCCAGTAATTACCACATCCAAGTCCTATTAGAATATAACCTATCTGAGATATAGAGGAATATGCCAGAAGGCGCTTAAAATCTGTCTGACGAAGGGCTAAAACTCCTCCGCCAACCATAGAGATTATCCCTAAAATCATAAAAGTCCAGGAAAGCTGGGTAGTCACTCCATAAACATTAAAGAAAACCCTCATAATAGTATAAATTCCTAATGCTTTTATCAATACTCCGGATAGCATTGCTGAGATAGGGGCCGGAGCACTGGGATGAGCATCAGGAAGCCAGGCATGAAAGGGAATTATGGCAGCTTTTAGCCCAAAACCGGCCAGAAAAAGAACTAAAGATAAGGAGAGACAGAAACACTTTTTCCCTTGAATTATCCCCCCAATATCTGCCATATTTAAACTTCCAGTAATTCCATATAAAAGACCTATAGAGAAAAGAATAAGGATAGAGGCAATTGAACTCATAACCATATACTTAAAAGCTGCCTCCAGCTCCTCGGCCTCCACTCCAAAAGCAACCAGGGCATAAGAGGCAATAGAGGCAATTTCTAAAAATACAAATAAATTAAAAAAGTCTCCTGTTAGCACTACCCCATTCATTCCAGCAAGCATTAAAGCAAATAAGCTGTAGAATTTGGACTTGGAGGTAAACCTTTTCATATAGCTTACTGAATATAAAGTAGCAAAAAAGGCAACAGAATTAATCACTATCAGCATTAAAAGGGATAATCCATCCAGAACGAGATTAATCCCCTTGGGTGGCAACCATCTACCCATAGTATAGACAAAAACTCCATTGTCTCTTAAGAGTGGTATTAAAACAAAAGATAGAATGGTAAGGCAAATAGTAACTAAATTAATTAGCACATCGCTTACGGTTTCCTTTACTTTACCTAATAAAACCAGAACAAATGCAGCTCCCAAAGGAATGGCAATAAATAAAGGAATTATGTTCATATTTACCCCCGTATTATCCCTTTAGTTTTCTTATTTCAGTAATATCAAAGGTATGGTATCTCTGGTAAATGCGCATACATATAGCCACAATAAAAGCTAAAGTAGCAATGCTGATAACAATAGCTGTTAAAACCATAGCCTGAGGTAAAGGGTCTACAAAATTTGCCTCCCTTGCCCCCTCAACTACAATAGGAGCTATACCTCCCATCTTATATCCTAAAAGGATTAGAAAAAAGTTCACCGCGTACTCCATAATTATAATTCCCATCACTATTTTCAAAAGGTGTTTTTTGGTAAGAACACAGTAAAGCCCAATAAGAAAAACAACAAATGAAAGAAAGAATAACATTTTCTATACTCCTTATTTTTTACCTAAAACTCTGAACGCTGCTAAGGTTAAAAATACAGCAAACATCCCTCCGGCTACCTTTATTCCTATAGCAATATTTGCCAGAGGAATAAACCCTGCTGAAAGAATTTTTAAAGGCTCCCCTTTGGGCAAAAAATTAAAGAAAAACCAACCTCCAGCTCCTATTCCCACAAGAGCAAGAAACAGAAAAATAAGAGCCCCTGTACTTTCCAGTAAAGAGGCAGTTGATTTTTTAAGCTTTTGAGAGGCTACCTCTTTACCAAAGGCCAGAACAAGAAGGATAAATACAGATGCTATAATCACACCTCCCGGAAAACCTCCTCCCGGTGTGAGATGCCCGTGCAAAATCATATAAATACCAAAAAGAATCACTAAAGGGATAACAAACTTAGTTATGGTTTTAACTATAACTGTCATACCCTGTTTTGTTTCTTTAGGTGGACTCATTTTTTCTTCCTTCCAACTTCTCTTAAAACTACAATAGCTCCAAGAATAGCTGTAAAGAGAACTGTTGCCTCTCCCAGAGTATCATAAGCTCTAAAATCCAAAAGCACTCCCATCACCAGGTTGGCAGAGCCTGTTTGCTCTAATCCCTTACTCACATACTCTTCGGCTACTCTCATTATTGGATAACCAAATTGTGGGAGGCACCATAATGCCTTGAAGGCAAAAACAGCAAAGACTATGATAAATATGACTACAGTTTCAAGGGCAAAGATCTCTCTTTTCCCTTTTATCTCAGAAGTATCTCTTTCCATACCCGTAGCCCTAATAAGGATAACTAAAGCAATTACCTCCACCACTATCTGGGTTATGGCACAATCCGGAGCTTGCAGGTATAAAAAAGCAACACAAAGAGCAAGACCTACTACCGCAAGAGAGATTACCGCTGATAAAAGATATCTTGTGTGAACAGCCACCAAAGAACCGGCAATCATAAGAAATGCTAAAGCATAAATTTGCCACATCATATGCCTAAACCTCCAAATTCCCTTAAAAATATCAAAAGCAGTATCACCAGACCCAGGAGATACCAGGCAAGATAAGTATGCAGGATTCCTGTATGAGCTAAGGAAGCTGCTTTCCCTGCCAATAAAATTACCCGGGAAAGACCTCTCCAGAGAAAGTCTGTTAAACGATCCAGAGCCCACAGAAAATAAGCAATCCCCCGAGCAAAGGCAAGCATTCCCCGGTAAATATCCAGAAATCCTTTTTCAGCTGCTTTATAGAGCCTTCTTAAACCTACAAAATTCTTTATGGTATCGTAAAAATCTACACCTGATACTCTCATCTCAGAAGAGACTGCCTCTCCTCCTATGTAGCTCTCTGATACTCTTCCCAGTTTGATTTTCCCTACTAAATAAATTATAAAACCTACAATTATACCAAGGATTATCAAAAGGGTAGCAAGTCCTGGCTGCCACCATCCAATCCATCCTGCAGGAGCAGAAAGCTGTGGAACAGAGGGGAAGATAAACAGTTTAAGAGGAACCTGATAGGCAAATACCCCAAATACCACGCAAAGTCCGGCTAACACAACCATGGGAAAAAGCATAGAAAAGTGAGATTCTTTAATCTTTTCTACAGATAATTTCTTTTTAATCTCATCACTTTCATGGGATAAAAAAGTGCCGTGAATAAGTTTCATAAAGCTGGCTAAGGTTAAAGCAGAGCCGAACATCGCTGCCAGAAGCCAGATAATCCACATACTACCACCGGAAAGTTTTCCTCCTTCCACAATACCCTGATAAATCATCCATTTGGAAAAAAATCCATTAAGGGGAGGCACTCCTGAGATAGAAAGAGCAGCAATTAAAACTGCAATAAAGGTAACCGGCATAAACTTTGCTAACCCACCTAATCGATCAATATCGGTGGTCTTCACCCTATATTCCACAGAGCCTGCTCCCATAAAAAGACAGGACTTGTAGATGGCATGATTTACCATATGAAATATTCCTCCTGCTATTGCCAGAGGAATTCCTGTCCCTATTCCCAGCACCATATAACCTACCTGGGAGATGGCGTGATAGGAAAGAAGCTTCTTTATATCATGTTGAATTAAAGCCATCATTACTGCCACTAAAATGGTTAGCGAACCAATGAACATAAGGAGAAGGGAAAGGGAACTGTTGGGAACTAACTTAAAAAGATCAAGGCATATCCGGGTAAGAAAATAAATACCCAGAAGCTTATCTAAAGAAGCCGGCAAAAAGGCCATCACTGAAGCTGGTACCTTATCTGCAGCATCGGGAATCCAACCATGGAAAGGTATAGCACCTGCCTTGGCAATAGCTCCTATCATTAAAAGAACAAAGGAGCTTACAGCTAAACCAGAATTTATAGATAAGGGCTGAACTTCAGTTAAGCTTAAAGTTCCACTTAATCTGTAAAAAAATAAAACTCCCAGAATCAGAGCAAAATCTGCTGCTCCTACTGTAAAAAATCCCTTGGTGGATAATCTGGAGGAACCAAGAGACAAAAAAGCATAGAGAAGGATGCCTAAAATTCCCCAGAAAAGTAAGAATACAACCAGGTTGGCAGCTAATACCGCACCTACTGCACAAGCTGTGGTTAGAAGAAGATAGGAGTAATACTCTCTTATCCGAGTTTTCCCAGTCATAAACTTTACTGAGTAAATAGATATAAGAAATGAAAAAAGGGTAACAAAAATGAGTATAAAAGAAGAAAATCTATAACTTTGCAAACTAAAATCTATTTTTAAATAGGAAAGCCAGGAATGGATTAAGATGAGCTTGGGGGATGAAAATATTAAAACAGCTAAGATGAAAATTACCAAGCTAACCCCTATACTGATAGCTTCCTTTATCTTTCTTGTAGGAATTAAAAGACAAAAGATTCCTCCTATCAGAGGTAAAATTATTGGATAAAGCAATATAGAAGAGTTCATTCTTACACCTTTACTTAAATATTCCTGCTACCGCTGCTACTGGAAGTCCCAGAGTCTGAGCTATAAAAATTCCCATAGCCAGGGAAATTATCCCCAGCAAAACAACACATCCTATCATTAATTTACCTGAAGGTAAAGATTCTCTACTTTCTACCTTCTTGCCCATAAAAATCCCGTTAAAAAGACGAAAAAGATAAAGCATAGTTAAAATAGCGCCAATTATAGCTAAAGTAGCAATCCAGAGATGTCCTTCCTTCACTGCCCCCATTATTACCATAAGTTTGGCATAAAAGCCTCCAAAGGGAGGAAATCCAGCTATGGAAAAAGCTGAGAACAAAAATCCAATGCCAAAAACAGGGTTGGTGTTCATAAGTCCACCCAACCTGGTTATATCCCTTGTCTTATACTTTCTCTCTACTACACCTGCTCCGAGAAAAAGAGCAGCTTTAGCTACAGCATGAACCATAAAGTAAAGAAGACCTGCTATAACTCCTACTTTGGTTAAAAGGGCAAATCCCAGGAGGATATAACCTACCTGGGAAACTGTGGAATAAGCAATGATGCGCTTTATATCCTTTTCCACAAGGGCCGCTCCTGCACCAATTAAAGATGATATCATAGCCAGGGTAAGTATCCAATTCCAGGATATCCCGGTCATCCACACAAAAATCCGTAAAAATCCTAAAAGACCGACTTCCACCTCTACTCCTGAAAGTATAGCACTCATAGGGGAAGGGGCTACAGGATGAGCATCAGAGAGCCAGGTATGCAAATGAAGAATTGCAGATTTAGCAATGATTCCTAAGAATATAAGGAAAAGAGCGATATTACCATTGAGGGAAGTTATTCCTCTGAGCTGGATTAAATCTAAGGTACCATTTTGAACATAGAGAAGGGTAAATCCCATAAGCATAAATGATGAACCCAGGAAAGTCATCAAAAAAGTCTTATCAGCAATCAGAACTATTCTTTTTTCCCGGTAAAATCCCACCAATCTCCAGGTAGCAAGAGCTGCTATTTCCCAGAATACATAAAAGAGAATAAGATTTCTGGAAAAGGAAATCCCTATTAGAGATGCTATCATCAAAGAGGTCATAAAGTAGTATTCTCTTTGGTTTTCTTGCTCCTTCATATAATTGATAGAGTAAATGAGAGCAATAAGGCCAATAAAGGAAAATACCAGAGCAAAAATTAAACTTATCCCATCGGCAAAGAAAGAAAGGCTGAAATAATTTCCCTTAAAGGAGAGTATATCTGTTTGAATAAATTTGCCCTGAACAATTGGTCTAATGAGAAAAAGGAGAAAGACAAAAGACAGAGCAACTATTCCAACTGCCCATCCCTCTCGCACCTTTCTTGGGAAAAGAAGACAAAAAAGCGAACCTATTAAAGGAATCAGCACCGCACCCATTAGAAAAAAGACTGACATTTATCTATCACTCCTCTTTGTATCCATCATAACTACGGATTATCTTTTAAGCTCCTCTTGAAGTTTTTTTGTTTTCTCCTGAGATAATCTTACCAGCTCATTCCCATCAAGCTCTACTTTGCCTGATTTTTTATCCACCACCCTCATCATTCGCTCTGTGCAACAGTAACAGGGATCTATGGCGGCTAAAATTATGGCTGCATCAGCTACACTTTCTCCGGGAACAGTTGCCTTGCAAGTAGGGAGATTCACATATGTAGGAGCTCTCACTTTTACTCTAACCGGGTTATTTGAACCATCGGAGCGCACATAGTGAAAAGTTTCTCCCCTGGGAGCCTCATGATGACCTTTTCCTTCTCCAGGGGGCATTTTTTTTATCTGAACCGCTAGGTCCCCTTTTACTTTTTTCAGTTTTTCCAGACATTGACGGATTATCTTTATAGACTCAAAACACTCCAAGAGCCTCACTACAGTCTTGGCAAAAACATCTCCTTCTTCTTGGGTAATAACATTCCACTCTACCAGATCATAAGCGGCGTAAGGGTCATCGCGCCGAACATCAATGGCTATTCCTGAGGCTCGAGCTGTGGGACCTGTAGCACAGTACCTGATAGCATCCTCTTTGGTGAGCACTCCAACACCCTTTAAGGGAGCAGCAAGTACAGGATCATCCAGAACGGCTTTGGTAACCATATCTATTTTCCTCTCCACCTCATCTAAAACTTTCACCAGATATGGTATATCTTCTTCTTTTATATCTCTTCTAACCCCTCCTGGTCTCATCATAGCATAGTGATTTCTATTACCAGTAACTTTTTCAAAAATTTCAAGAACTGGTTCCCGATACTTCCATATCCACATCCAAAGTGTGTTATACCCTAAAAAGTGTCCAGCTAAACCTGCCCATAAAAGATGGGAATGAATTCTCTCTAATTCTCCTACAATACTTCTTATATACTTTGCTCTTTCTGGTATCTCTATTCCTGCAAGATCTTCCTGAGCATTGCAGTTAGCAATAGGATGAGAGGTAGAACATATTCCACAGATTCTTTCCACTAAGAAAATAAGCTGATCCCAGCTCATCCTCTGGCCTATCTGCTCAATAGCCCGATGATTATAACCTATATGGACATTTATATCAACAACTTTTTCCCCTTCTACAATAAGCTCAAAAAACTCTGGCTCTTCTTGAAGAGGATGATAGGGACCTAGGGGAATAATAGTTCTTTTTTTTTGAGACAATTACTTCTCCTTACCGGTTTCGCTGGGAAAATCAACATCTCTGTAATCTATCCTCAAAGGATACTTATCCTTTGGCCAATTCTCAGCAGTAAGTAAAGGCCTGGGGTCAGGATGATTTAAAAATTTAACTCCTAAAAGTTCCTTAATTTCTCTTTCAATCCAGGTGGCTCCAAGAATAATAGAAGCAATGGATTCTATTTCACACTTTTGTTTAGAAACAAGAACCTTCACTGTAACTACTTTACCTCCTTCTCTATCAAAGGAAAAATGGTAGAGCACCTCTATTCCTTTGGGAGTATCGATCCCAGAGGCAGTAATAAACCTTGCCCCCATCTTTTTAAAAAGGAAACTTGCCACTGGAACGATATTAGTCTTTTTCACAGTAAAATAATGTCTATTAGGAGATCTTTCTTCCCAGGATAGAATTTTGTTCTTTAGACTTTCCTTTATACGACTTACCACATCCATTTACTTTTTTACCTTATTTACTAATAATTTTCCATCAAGACTTTGAATAAGTTTTACCACACCATCAATAATAGCCTCTGGCTTGGGAGGACATCCAGGAATATAAGCATTAACCGGGATAATCCTATCAAGAGGACCAGCCATATTATACCCTGTACGGAATATGCCTCCACTGCAGGCACAGGCACCAACTGCTACCACCAACTTTGGCTCAGGCATTTGCTCATAAATTCTCTTTACCCTGGGTAAACACTTCCTGGTAACTATACCGGTAGCTAAAATCACATCAGCATGACGGACACTTCCTACCAGACAAATGCCAAATCGCTCCAGGTCAAACCTTGGGGTAATACAATCTAAAATCTCAATATCACAGTTATTACAGGAACCCGTGGATAAATGATAAACCCATATAGATTTTTTCAGGGAAAACGTTGCTAGACCCATTTATTTATCTCCATTATAAGCATTAATCCTGTAAAAAACTTTTATTAAATTTATTCCATTTTTACCAGAGCAATTTCAGCAGCGTTTTGGATTTGATGTGCCATAGGTGAAGCAGTAAGCATAGGATGAGTTCCTACCTGAAATACAACTATCTCATCTGCTCTCATTTTCTTTTGTATAAGAGCCCCAATAAAGTTTGCCATTAAACCAGTTGTTATACCTCCCCAAACCTGGCCACCTAATAGTATCCCGGTTCGTTTCTCAAAAATTAACTTAACTCCTAATTCCCTGGTACCAGGCATGGATGCTGGATGTTTATCAGGAGCCTTAGCTTCCCCAGTTACAATACTAAAACCAGCTTCTTTAGCAGCTCTTTCTGTCATTCCAGCAGAGGCAACAGCAAGATCACCTATCACCGTGCCAAACACACCAATAGGACATTCACTTCGACGTCGCAGTGTAAAAAGATTTGAACCAGCAACTCTTGCCTCCATAGTTCCAATAGAGGCAAGGCGAAGAAATGATGGTCTTCCTGTGAAAAAACATCTCTTTTGCGTACAGTCACCTGCCGCAAAGATACTTGGATCGCTAGTTCTCATAAACTCATCAACATATATTCCACTGCCTTCTTTAACTTGTAAACCAGCATCCTGAGCAAGTTTAATATTTGGAGTAACTCCTATTCCTAAAATAACTACATCTGCTTTAATCCTCTGGCCATTTTCTAATTCTACATATTGAACTTTTTCGTTTCCGGTAAAAGATGTCACCTTCCTATTAGCCAAAATATTTATACTTTTTTTTGATAGTTCCTGCTCTACTCTGGTACATATTTCTTCATCACATGCAAGAAGCAAACAGTGAGGAAGAAGTTCAATCACAGATACATTTAAGTTTCCTTTTTTTCTGCACTCATCAGCAAATTCCAGACCAATAAAACCGCCACCAACAATAACAACATCCCTGGCTTCCTTTAAAGCTTTCAAAAGCTTTTTAAAATATGTTATCTCCTTTTTTACCACAAAGACATTATCCAACTCAATACCAGTCAATGGAGGGACAAGCGGCAAAGAACCTATAGCCAGAATCATTTTTTTATAGCTAATAGTTTCACCATTAGCTGTGCTGACAGTCCTGGCACCCTTATTTATAGAAGTAACCTCATCTACAATTAACTCAATATTATTCTTTGAAAGGACTGTGTCGGGAATAAGATTTTTTTCTGGTGATCCAACAGTTCCTATGATATAAGGAATACCACAGGGAATTAAAACTTTCTCCTCTTTGCGAACAAGAGTAATCTTAACATCTGGATAGTGCCTTCTTGCTGTAATCGCTGCCGTAACACCAGCAGCACTCCCACCCACGATGAGAACATCTGTCTGTTGTTGCATTCTAATATCTCCTTTTTTTAAATTAATTTTTTTAAATTCCAACAAGAGCCAGTATAAAACCAATGATTGCCAGAGGAAACATTCTAAGCCAGAAAAACTTAAGAGCTTGATCTATCCTCAGACGAGGATTGGTATTCTTTACCAGAACTATTAATATTAAAATCACGAGATACTTTATAACCGAAAAGATAGCTTGAATTCCATTAAATCTCATTCCACCAGCAAAAACAGTAATTAGAAATACAGGAAGAGCAAAAAGCATCATAGCTTTTGTAAGCTTAAAAAGAGCAAGAGGTGGGCCTGAATATTCAATTAAAGGACCAGCCATAATCTCCTGTTCAGCCTCAGGCATATCAAAAGGAACAAGGGCAAGTTTTGCCTGCATGCAAACAAAGGCAACTATTAGTGCAATAAGCGAGGATAAATGATGGGTAAACATCATACCGTTATTCACCTGGTAAGCTACAATAGAGCCTATTCTTATATCCTTTATAATGACAATGGGGGTAAAAATGGCTAAAATAAAAGGAAGTTCATAGGCTAATATGAGCTTCATCTCTCTGCTTGCCCCCAGTGAAGCAAGAGGATTTCCTGAAGCTGACCCTCCTATAATGAGAGCTAAAGAAGGAAGTATGGAAATGTAGAGAACTACAATGAGATCCCCGAGAAATGTGCTGTCAGGATAAATATTCATTTGCCAGAGTATGAGGGAAACCAAAGTAATACCAATAAGACCAATAAGAGGAGCCAAGAGAAAAGTAATCCTACGAGCAGCAGAAGGAATTATTGTCTCCTTACCCATTAACTTAAAAAAGTCAATAAAATTCTGATACCAGGGTGGACCAACTCTCCATTGAAGTCGAGCAGTAACTTTTCTATCTACCCAGGCGACAAAAAGTCCAACAACAGCAGTAAAAAGAAAGCCAGGGAAAACCAGGAAAGACAATAAAGCCAAAGGAATCTCCTTCATCATTATTTACCTCATTTGGCAACTAATTCCCTTTTCCACGGTATAACCTTAACCACTACCTCTCCTACCTGGAAAATGTTCTTCTCTTTATCTTCTTTAAATTCTCCGTACTTTATAGCACCATCACTCCCCTTTACGCATAGAGGCTCCTCACCATTCTTTAATCTCCCCTTACATAGATCGCAGTGGAAGGTAAGAAAGGGTAGTATTTCCATATATATCGTTCCAAAGGGACAGGTTACTGCACAGGATTTACAAGAAACACACAAACAGTTGTTTCTGGTAATGATACCTGTTTCTTCAATTCTTTCCAGAGCCTCATACCTACAGGCATGAACACAGGGATAATCCTCACACTTTCTACAGATTATCTGGAAAGCAATCCATTCACGCAGATTTAAAATACCGTTATTATTGAAATGATAAGGATAACTGCATTTAAGATCAAGATTTTTCCATTCCCGGTTAATCTTATCCAGATCTATAAAAAGAGTTTTTGCCAATTATACCTCCTAATCCCAAATCCCAGGGATATCTTTCAACCGATCATAGGTAAAGACAGGGCCATCTCTACAAACCAGGAATTTTCCTAACTGGCAGTGACCACATTTACCTATCCCACAGGACATATTTTTTTCCATAGAAAGATAAATATCTTTCGGTTTGTATCCTACATCAAGTAACTTCAAAGTGGTAAACTTCATCATCACAGGAGGACCACACACCACGCTTACACTTTCAGGGATACTGCTTATCTCCTTATCAATACCATCAAGAGTTGTGGTAACAAGTCCTACCTTACCCTTCCATTTCTCATCTCCCCTGTCCACTGTTATCCGAAAAGAAACATTTCTCCCAAATTCTTTTTGCCATCTATCTAAAATAGCTTCCTTATATATAATATCCTGAGGAGTCTTTGCTCCATAACAAAAAACAATTTTCTTAAAGTCACTGATATTATGGATTAAAGATAAAAAAAGTGATCTAAGAGGCGCCAGGCCCACTCCTCCCCCAACAATTAAAACCTCCTTGTTCTTCCACTTAATTATCGGGTATTCGTTACCATATGGGCCACGAATTCCTACCAGATCCCCTTTTCTCATATTATGTAAAGAAGAGGTGACCTTTCCCACTTGCATAATGGTAACTTCTATTTTTTCTAACTCATAAGGA
Source organism: Candidatus Aerophobota bacterium (assembly GCA_030607715.1). Next base: position 4,429 of record JAUWJM010000015.1, on the reverse strand, counting down.
GAGGAGGAAGGGGTAAAGGGTCCCTCGCCAACTCCTGGAACTGTTAGTTGAATAAACTGACCTGCCTCAAATTTAAAATGATCCTCCGGTTTTAAAACAAATGTCTTTATCCCAGATGTTTCGGGAATAACCTCTAAAATTTCAGCTTTTATTGGTTGATAGGGATTGTTCATCTTTCTAGACCTACCGGTATTTTTCTTTCCACAGCAAGGTCTCTAAAAACTTTTCGCATATCAATCTTACCAATACATACGGCTATACATCTACCGCATCCAGTGCAGGCATCAAGGGCTATGTTCTCAGGAAAGAAGTAAAATTTACATAAAAGTCGATTAGCAAATCTTTGGAAGAGCCCGGATCTGGGATTGGCCCCTCCTGCTACCCGAGCAAATCCAGTTAAAAGACAGGCATCCCAGAGATAAAACCTCTTGTATTTTTCTCCCTCTTTTTTATCCGAGAGTAAAAAGCACCTGCAGGTTGGACATATCTGATTACATCCACCACAACCAACACAGGCCTCACTGTGTTCTTTCCACACAGGAGAATCATAACTGTCATTTATCAGTTCTCTATAAGAAGCTGCTGTTTTAAACTCTTTATTTATCTTTTCTATTAGATTAAATGTTTTTTCTCTGTTCCTCTGCCTTTTCTTAATCATATCCTGGTCAACAGAGGAAAAAAGGCTCTCGTATTTTTTAATTAACCTCTCTCCTTTTTCTGAGCCCACCTGGACTACAAAACCTTCCGGTAAGGGGGAAAAATTCAAGTCAAAACCTTCCTCAGGAAAAGGTTTTGATCCAACTAGGGTACAAAAACAAACCTCATCAGGGCGGGTGCAATCACTGCTAATAAGTATAGTTCTTTCTCGTGCCTGAATATAAAAAGGGTCTTTATATTCCTGGCCAAATTTTTCTCCAGAATATACACTATCTAATATTTTTAAGGCATTAAGGTCGCAATTCTTTGCTCCTAAAATAATCCTGTCCTCCTCTTTTTCTGGCTCTAAGAGCGAAGTAAAATACTCACCTACCTTACGATGGGCAGGAATGAAAAAAGACTTTAAGGGATGAATAGCTCTTCTGGTATCAATTTCTATCTTATCTATATTTTCTTTGCTCACTTTCTGAAAAAAGAGAAAATCCTCTTTTTGCACAGGAGCATAAAGAGAAAACCGAGCCGATAAATTCTGAATAAATTGTAGATAATTAGCTTTTGAGAGTAAAAGCTCCTTCATCTTTTTTCCTTTATAAAAAACATTACAATAGTTTTACCACATCTAAATTCTGCAAGATACATCCCAATTTCCTTATTAGCAAGAGATCTAAGACTTTTACAGTTTTTACAAAGTTTGAGATTGTGAGCACATTCACAGATTATACCAAACTAAACTTTTTTTGTCAAGCCGAACAAAAAAAATTTCCAATATAGCTTAAATTAGTTCTGCTTTTTCCAAAACATCGGGAACATACCTATCCCATCCCAGAGACATGATATGTATTCCCTGGCACATTCCCTTAAGCTCCTTTATTAAAGATGCTGCTATTTCAATACTCTTTTTAGGACGTTCCTTTTTAGGTGCTGCGGCCATTATTTTAATTAAATCTTCGGGAACAAATACACCGGCCACATTAGCATTCATAAATCTTGCCATACCTGCTGACTTTAAAAGAACTATACCGGCCATTATAGGAACTTTAATGTGTTCTGTTGCCCGAATAAACTGTTCAAACTCTTTAATATCATACACAGCTTGAGTCTGAAAGAACTGAGCCCCAGCCTTTGCTTTTAGCTCCATTTTAATTACTTGAGGCTCAAGAGGGTCTGCTCCTGGATTAGCCACTGCTCCCAGACAAAAATTGGGAGAGCCATCTAACTCATTTCCCACCATATCTTTCCCTTCCCTAAGAGTTCTTGCTACACTTAAAAGACTTACTGAATCAAGGTCAAAAACTGGTTTTGATTGAGGGTGATCTCCCAGAAGAGTATGATCACCGGTAAGACACAAAACATTTTCTATTCCCAGCACATAAGCTGAAATTAAATCTGACTGAAGAGCTAACCTATTTCTATCTCTACAGGTTATCTGAAAGATTGGCTCCAAATCTCTTTCTACTAAAAGATGGCATACTGCTAAGGAGCCAAGTCTCATTACTGAGCTTTGCAAATCAGTAACATTAAACCCATCCACTTTCCCTTTTAAAAGTTCTGCTTCATCCAAATTCTTACCAATATTTGTTCCCTTAGGAGGACCTATCTCAGAGGTAATAAGAAATTTTCCTTTTTTTAGCTTCTCAGAAAAGTTCATTTTTTAATTTCCTCCCGTGATAGAGATTCTGTAATTATCTTAGAGTGATCTCTTAACAACAAATTCTTTTTTAATATATCCAATTTTCCTATTTTTTCCAATCTCTTGTAAATTAAAATCCAGGCACAGTCAGCTTCTGGATTTACCTCACACTTTCCATCCTTTGCTCCCCCACAGGGACCATTTAAAAGAGATTTAGCGCAGTTTGTAATAGGGCAAATTCCTCCAGTGTAGTTAAGGTAACACTGCCCACATTGATTACAGTTAAACTCTTGAGTGGTTAGTCCTTGAAATCCATTTAAATAAAGAGTATCGCAACCTGTATAGACAGTCTTGTCCTCCAATAGCGAGGAGACAACCTGAGCTCCCACTCCACAGGAGAAAACAAGAATTGCATCCGCACTTTCTATTTGCTTTTTATATCCTTTGATATATTCCCTGACAAATTCCCTATTGCAAAGATAATCAAGAAAGGCCTTCCCAGTAGTTTCCTCCTTTAAATTATCTATAAACTTTTCTACATCTTCCCTGGGAAAGTAAACTTCCTCACAACCTATACATACAAAGATAAAAATCTTTTTCTCTGAAATTTTTGGCAGGAACTCTTCCTCAGGCTTTATTTGAACTACAAGCATAATCTTTCTCCTTCTTAATAAAACTTAAAAGGGAAATTTTTGAAGAACAGATTGATTCACAACATCCACATTCTACACAATTCTGTACATTGTAACCAATTGCCTTTTCCATCTCACCTCTTTTCCCATAAAAAACATAGTAAAGAGGATAAAGCTGCTCAGGACAAACTTCTACACAACGACCACACTTTATACAGTCTCTTTCCTCGGAAACCTCTACAAGGGCCTTTTTTAAGATGACAAGACCGGTTGTTCCTTTTATAAGGGACGAATCTAAACTTTCCTGAGAAATTCCCATCATTGGACCACCCATTTTTAACTCGTATTTTCCCAGGAACCTTTCCCCTTTTTTATCCCAACAATGCTCAATAATATCTTTAAATGGAGTCCCTATCTTAATCCAGTAATTTCCTGGTCGGGTTAAGCCTTCCCCGGATACTGTTACAACTCTTTTGAATAAAGGAGTCCCCTTTACCACTGCCTGATAAATAGCAAAGATTGTGCTAACATTTAAAACTACCACTCCAACATCCAAGGGAAGCCCTTTTTCAGGAACCTCTCTACCCAGGATTCTTTTAATTAGTATTTTTTCTGCACCTTGAGGATACTTGGTCTTTAAGCTAACTATCTTAACAGGTAAGGATTTATCTGAAAAATTATTTAAAGCTTTCATAGCTTCAGATTTATTATCCTCAACTCCTATAAAAATATTATTAACTCCTAAAATTTTTTGAACGAGTCTTATTCCTGTAAAAATTTCTTTTGGATACTCAATCATAATTCTGTTATCGCTATTTAAATAAGGCTCACATTCACATCCATTTACAATTAAAGTATCTATTCTTTTGGGAGAGGAAAGCTTTACATAGGTTGGAAACATTGCTCCGCCAAGACCAACAATTCCCTTCTCCCTTATTATTTTTAGTAAGTCCGTTTTTGACAGACTCTCAAAATCCTTATCAGGCCGAATTAAAGGATCAAGCTCATTTTTCCCATCATTTTCTATTACTATAGCTAAATCCTCCTTCCCAAGTGTCGGATGAATTCTTTTCTCAATAGATGTAACCTTCCCACTTATGCTTGAATGAATGGGGGAGGAAATAAAACCATCAGCTTCTCCAATCTTCTGTCCAACCTTTACCTTATCGCCTAATTTAACTAAAGATTTGGCTCTTCTGCCGGTATGCTGAGAAAGAAAGATAACTGCTGTTTTCGGTTCCGGGAAATTCTCTATTTCTTTGTTCTCAGTTTCCTCTTTTTTCTCTAAGGGATGCAACCCTCCATAAAACCCCTCGCCTCTAAGGGTTTGATTTTGTAAGGATAAATTACTTTTAAGTTTTAAAGAGGGCTTAGAGTAATCTCTTATTTGGACAGATTCTAAGACAAACTTTTTCCCCTGTTTTTTAACTCGCTCATAAATTTTTATCCAGGCGCAGTCAAGATCTGGATTTACCTCACACTTTCCATCCTTTGCTCCCCCGCAGGGACC
>JAUWJM010000050.1 GCA_030607715.1 Candidatus Aerophobota bacterium | reverse complement strand
TACCCTTTTCCTCTAAAATTTTGATCAGAGTAGCCTCAATGTAGTGAGAAGGAGGCTGGGTGAAATGCTGGCAAGAGATAATCTCTTTAACCTTTAGTGAAGTGCCTATCTTGAGCAAAGGAATAATTTTCTCTTTTGTCTTTTTTTCCTGGTAAATTTTTAAAAATCCAGGGAATTTAATTTGTTCTCCCTGGCTGCGAAAGAGTAAATTTCCCCCCTCAATTTCAAGAACAGTGCGAAGAAAAACAGCTTTTGCCATTTGAGAGGCTAAAAATCTTCGCCATATTAAATCGTATAATTTGTAATGTTCAGGAGAAAGATATTCCTTTAAGCTTTGAGGAGTTTTCTCAATATAAACCGGTCTTATAGCCTCATGAGCATCTTGAGAAGTTTTTTTATTTTTATACTGAAAAACCTTGGGAGCCAGGTATTCCTCTCCCAAATTTTTCTTAATCCACCCTCTTGCCTGTAGTTGAGCTTCCTTAGCCAATCGAACAGAATCGGTACGCATATAGGTGATGAGACCTACTCTTTCCTTTTCTCCAATTCCCTGCCCTTCATACAAATTCTGAGCTATTTTCATCGTCCTGGAAGGAGAAAATTTTAAATGATAGCTTGCCGTTTGCTGAAGAGTGCTGGTAATAAAAGGAGGATAGGGAGATTTTTCTCTTTTTTCCTCTTTGATATCACTTACACAATACCTATTCCTTACTATTTTTTTAACTATTTCTTTTACTTCTTCTTGGCTGCCTATTTTAACCTTTTTTTTATCAATCTGGTAAAGATCCGCTTTCAGGGAATTCTTTTCAGAGTCCTTGAATTCACCCGAAATACTCCAGTATTCCTGAGATGAAAATTCCTCAATTTCTTTCTCTCTCTCACAGAGTAATCTTACCGCTATTGATTGAACTCTTCCGGCAGAAAGTCCTCTTTTGATCTTTTCCCAGAGCAAGGGAGAAATTTTGTATCCCACCAATCGATCCAAAATTCGTCTTCCCTGTTGCGCATCAACCTTGTTTAAATCAATTTTTCCTGGATTTTTGATAGCTTCCTTTAAAGCTTTCTTAGTTATTTGATTAAAAGTTATTCTCCACTGCTCCTTGTGATTTAATTCCTGAGAAAGATGCCAGGAAATAGCCTCTCCTTCTCTATCTAAATCAGTAGCTAAAAAAATTCTTTCTGCATCTTTACTTATCTTTCTTAACCTTCCAATTACTTTTTTCTTACCCGGTATTATCTCATAAGCAGGCTTAAATTCATTATCTATGTCTATGCCTAACTTGCTTTTGGGCAAATCCCTTATATGACCAAAACAGGATTCCACCTGGAATTCTTTCCCTAAAAACCTATTTATTGTTTTAGCCTTAGCCGGTGATTCCACAATTACCAGATTTTTAGCCAATTTAGACCTCTTTCATTCTCACGCAGAGCACACAAATCTCATAAGAATCAGAAAAATTATTAACCGCTCTCTGCGGTGAATAGTTACTCTTTGACAAACAATTTTCCAGGAAGTTCCCTCACCAATCCCTTTATTTCCAATCTAATTAAATTCTCGGCCACTTTGGCCGGGGAAAGATTAGATTTTTTAACTAAGACATCAATGTGTAAAGGTTCCTCAGATAAATAATTCATCATAATCTTCTCTTCATTAGATAAACAAGGAGATGGTTTAGCTTTTTCTTCCCTAAGATATATGTTTAATTCCTCTAAAATATCCTCCACATCCTCTACTAACTTCGCCCCTTCTTTAATTAATAAGTTAGAACCATGGGAATAAGGATTGGGTATATTCCCTGGAACAGCAAAACCCGCTCTCCCCTGTTCCAAGGCAAAGTTAGCAGTAATCAAAGCTCCACTTTTAAAGGGAGCCTCTATTACTACAACCCCCTTACTCAATCCACTGATGATACGATTACGGCGTGGGAAATTTTGAGCTTGAGGAATTGCTCCCAAGGGAAACTCAGAAATTACCGCTCCTTTTTCAACTATCCTTTCCATTAACTCTTTATTTTCGAAAGGATAAATCACATCTATTCCACAGCCTAAAACAGCTATGGTTCTTCCTCCAGCTTCCAGAGCACCCCAATGGGCAGAGGTGTCAATTCCCCTGGCCATACCACTTACAACTGTAATTCCTTCCTTGGCTAAGTCTCTACCCAATCTTCTGGCGATAATTTTCCCATAATTGGTAGCTCTTCTTGTTCCCACCATTGCTACAGAGTTTTCATCTTCCTTCTTTAGCTTTCCTCTTACATAGAGGACAAAAGGTGGGTCAAAAATCGTTTTCAAATTAAAGGGATATTCGGAATCCTTAATTGATGTGAGGCTTACTCCCAATTTTTCCATACGATCAAAATCTTTTTCTACATTTATATCTTTTGCTTTGTTGGTAATATAATCAAGTGTATTCTGATCTACCTTAGGAACCCTGGAGAGCTCTTCAAAAGAAGCAGATAATATCTTTTCTGGAGAATCAAAATGTTCCATTAATTGTTTAAATTTAGCAGGACCGAGTCGGGGAGCCTTGCTTAAAATTATCCACTCTCTTACATTTTTTTGTTTAGACCGCATCTCTTATATCTCTCATCACCAGTCCGGTAAAAAGCTTAGGATAAAAATAACTGGACTTGGGAGGCATTATTCTCCCAGAGAAAGCTACCTTTTCTATTTCCTTCAAAGAGGTGGGCTTAAGAAAAAAAGCTACCTGATATTCTCTTTTCTTTACTAAATTTACAGCTTGATTACTATAGGGAGTAAAATTAATTTCTTTCCCTCTTTCTAATCGTTCTTTTTGGGTTACCTTTTTAATTAAATTATCCACTATTGATGAGGTTATCTTGTTAAAAAAAACTCTTTCCGCTTTATTTAAAGAAAGCACATAATAAGCCCCATCTCCTCGGTACATCCCTAAACTAAAATTATCAGCCAAATTTATCTGCTGAAGCATATTATTTAATTGATAGGAACCATTTTCTGAAGTAAAAGGTAAAGTCTTAACTTCAAAAAGTTCCTTTACCCAATAGTTAAGCCTGGAAGACTGATCTGGGGTAAGATTGCCAATAAGTCTGTGCACAGGAAGAATATTAGCTGTTCCAGATTCGACATTGAGAAAGTAGATCATTCCATAATCCCATCCTCCTTTTAAAGAAGAGTTTTCCTTTAATTCTTCCTTTAATTTAAGAAAGGTGAGGTATCGGTGATGCCCATCAGCTATGAGTATTTTTTTATCTTTCATTAACTCAGCGATTTTACTAATAGTATCTTTATCTCTTATAGCACTTAACCTGTGCTTTACTCCTTTTTCATCCTCCAATTCAAAAAGCGGCAATCCTTTTTTTAAATACTCATCTACTTTGCATAGTGAATCCCGGTAAAGAGAAAATACAGGGCTTAAATTTGCCAGACACTTTTTCATTAAATTAAAACGATCCTTTTGAGGTCTGGAAAAAACCTGCTCATGGGGAAAAACAACTCCTGAATTAAAATCCTCTAATTTCATTAAAGCTACAAATCCTCTTCTAATTATTTTTCTTTTCTCTAAAAAATATTCCTGCTCGTATACATACATAGAAGGAATCTCTTCCTTTTTCAAAATCCCCTCATCTTTCCATTCTCTAAAGTATCTGACAGCTCTGGTATACTTATTTTCTCTATCATTATCATCTACTTTCTCTTTCCCTAAAATAATTCGAACAATGTTATAGGAATGAGATTGATAATACCTTTCCTGATCATAAGGAGAAATTACATCAAAAGGGGGAACGACTACCCTGCTTAAATCCTTCACCTTATCTTTATTGTAAATTATTCCCCTGAAGGGACGAATTATTGGCATCCTCTTACCTGCTTTCCACAATCAAAATTATCCTGGCTCACTATTTAGCCAATCTTCTTCTTTGTAAGAGAAAAACTCATCAGAGGTAAAAAAACACTCAATCTCTCTTTTGGCAGAAGATAAAGAATCTGAACCATGAACTATATTTCTTCTCCCATCAGAACCAAAATCACCTCTAATGCTTCCCACCTTAGCTTCCTGAGGAATTCTTTCCCCTATTAACTCTCTTGCTTTTCTTATCGCATCTTCCCTTTCAGCTACCATAGCTATACAGGGGGCTGTAAGCATAAAATCAATTAATCCGGGAAAAAAGGGTTTATTTTGGTGAGGCTGATAAAATTCATTAGCCTTCTGCTCGTCCAACCATACCATCTTTAGTCCCACAATCTTAAATTTTTCCTCTTCCAACCTCTTTACTATCTCTCCAATTAAACCTTTACAAACACCATCTGGCTTTACCAAAATCAAAGTTCTTTGCACTCTTTTCTCTCCTAAATTTTTCCCTCTCGGATCATGGCAATCTTCCCTGTCCTTATTAGTTTCTTCATCCCAAAAGGCCTCAAAAGAGTAAGGATTCCATTTATCTTTTCCTCACCTCCAGTAACCTCAATAGTGAAACTTTCCGCATGAACATCTACTATCCTTGCTCTAAAAATCTCCACTAACCTCATAATCTCATCTCTATCTCTTCCCCTGGCATTTACTCTAACCATAACCAATTCCCTGGTTATGGTTTCCTCCTGGGTAAGGTCTACAACTTTAATTACATCTATTAATTTGCGCAGTTGCTTGATAACCTGTTCAATTACCTGGTTATCCCCGGGGACAACTATGGTTATTCGCGAAATTGTGGAATCCTCAGTTTCACCAACAGTTAAACTATCAATATTAAACCCTCGAGCGCTGAACAGAGAAACAATTCGGGCTAAAATCCCAAATCTATTTTCTACCTCAACCGAGATTAAATGTTTCATTAATCTTTGTCCTTAATCTTTGTCCTTAATCCATTTCATCATTCCCCTTAATTGGGAGCCCACCTTTTCAATTAAATGTTCCCTGCCCTTTTTGGCTAAGGCATTGAAAACAGGACGATGAGCACTGTTCTCTAAAATCCATTCCCGAGCAAATTCACCTGATTGAATCTCCTCCAAAATTTTTTTCATTTCAGCCTTTACGCTTGAATTTATCACTCGAGGCCCACGAGTAATATCTCCATATTCAGCCGTATTGCTGACAGCTTTTCTCATCCCAGAAAATCCCCCTCTATATATTAAGTCGACAATTAGCTTTAATTCATGACAACACTCAAAGTAAGCCATTTCTGGTTGATAACCTGCCTCTATTAAAGTTTCAAAACCAGCTTTAATTAAAGAAGTAACTCCTCCACATAGAACTGTTTGTTCTCCAAAAAGATCTGTCTCTGTCTCTTCAGCAAAACTTGTCTCTATCACTCCAGCTCTGGTTCCTCCAATTCCCTTAGCATAAGCTAAGGCTAATTTTTTAGCCAGGCCTGTAGTATCCTGGTGAACAGCAATTAGGCAGGGAACTCCCCCTCCCTGGATAAACAGTGTTCTTACCAGAGTTCCTGGACCTTTTGGAGCAATCATAAAAACATCCACATATTCTGGAGGAACTATCTGATTAAAGTGAATATTAAAACCATGAGAAAAACACAGGGCTTTCCCTTCTTTTAAATAAGGAGCAATATCACTTTTATACATTTGCGCCTGATACTCATCGGGAATAAGAATCTGTAAAATATCAGCTTCTTGAGCTATTTTCTCGGTCTCACTCACCTCAAAACCTGCTTCCTTAGCCTTCTGCCATCCTGCAGTTGCTTTGAGCTCTCCTATTTCTACCTTCAGGCCACTGTCTCTTAAATTTTGAGCTTGAGCATGTCCCTGATTGCCATAACCAATTACCCCAATAGTTTTTTCCTTGAGCAAACTAATATCCGCATCTTCTTCATAGTAAATCTTAGCCATTTCTCCCTCCTGATTTTAGTAATTGACCATTGTAGGGGCGTTCAATTGAACGCCCCTACTGCCATTGCCTCAATAAATGGGAACTCCTTCAGTCCTGGTTAACTGTCTAAACTTTTTTATAAGGAGCTTGGTGACCTCGCCTGTCTTACCTTTGCCAATAACCCTTCCATCAATTTTAGTTACCGGTATTATCTCAGCTGCTGTCCCTGAAAGAAAACACTCATCGCTTGTATAAAGAGAAAATAAAGTAAAAGGCTCCTCCCTGACTGTTATTCTTTCCTTCTTAGCTAAATCAATAACTGCATCTCGAGTTATCCCTTTAAGAATTTCCATCCAACTGGGAGGTGTTATTAGTTCCCTTTTCTTTACCATAAATATGTTATCCCCTGTGCACTCAGTGACATAACCATCCTGATTAAGCATAATAGCCTCAGGAACTTCTCTTAAATTCGCCTCTAACTTAGCTAATATATTATTAAGGTAGTTTAAAGATTTAATTTTAACATCTAAGGCTAAAGGGATGTTTCTCTTGGTGTAAGCAACTATTACTTCCAAACCCTTTTCATAGAACTCCTCTGGATATATACTTATTCTATCAGCAATGATAATAACCTGAGGATGAGGACATTTTCGAGGATCAAGGCCCAGGTCACCTTCTCCTCGAGAAACTACTAAACGAATATAGGCATTTTTAAGTTTATTTTTTCTCAAAGTCTCTAAAACTTTTCCCTGGAGCTTCTCTTGAGAAAGAGGTATCCTCAAACTAATAGCCTTAGCCGAATCAAACAGTCTTTCCAGGTGCTCTCTTAACTTAAATACTTTTCCCTCATAAGCTCTTATCCCTTCAAAGACACCATCTCCATACAGAAATCCATGATCAAAAACTGAGATTTTAGCTTTCTCCCGGGGAAAATACTCTCCATTTAAATATATCCATTGCTCCATTTTTTGCTCCTCTGGTTAAAATTTAGGTCTCATCTGAGGAAAAAGAATAACATCCCGAATAGAGGCAGAATTGGTAAGTAGCATAACTAACCTATCTATTCCTATTCCCAAGCCTGCTGTAGGAGGCATTCCGTATTCCAGCGCTTCCAGAAAATCCTCATCCAGAAATTCTTTCTTTGAAGAACTTACCAACCTTTTTCTCTGTTCAATCGGATCATTTAGCTCTGAATAAGCATTTCCCAATTCCTGCCCTCCCATAAATACCTCAAATCTCTCCACCAGAGAGGGGTCATCCTTTCTTTTTTTAGCCAGGGGGGCTGTTTCCTCGGGGTAATCAAAAATAAAAATAGGCTGAATTAACTCTGGAACCACTTTCTTGTCTAAAAGATGCTCTAAAAGTTGAGCTTTGGTTAATCCTTCTACTGTTAAACCCTCTTTAAGAGAAACTGCTTTAACCTCTTCTTCATCTTTAAAGTTCAGCTTAATACCTCCCACTTCTCTTAAAACTTCTTGAAAACTTATCCTCTTCCAGGGAGGGGAAAGATCTATATCCTTCCCCTGATAGGAAATCTCAAGAGTGCTGTTAACCTTTCTTGCTACCTCACAGACAAGCTCCTGGGTAAGTTCCATCATTTCTTTATAGGTATAATAAGCAGAATAAACCTCCAGCATAGTAAACTCAGGGTTATGAAATCTATCTATCCCCTCATTCCGAAAATTTTTATTAAGCTCGTATACCTTTTCCAGACCACCCACCACCAATTTCTTTAGATAAAGCTCGGGTGCAATTCTCAGGTAAAAATTCTTTCCAAGAGTATTATGATAGGTTTTAAAAGGTCGGGCTGTTGCTCCTCCTGGAACTGGCTGCATTAAGGGAGTTTCTACTTCTAAAAATCCTCTTTTATCTAAAAAATTTCTTATAGCCTGGATTATAGTTTTTCTCTTTAAAAAAATCTGTTTCACTTCTGGATTAACTAACAGATCAAGCCAACGTTTTCGATAACGAATCTCTATATCCTGCAGGCCATGCCACTTTTCAGGAAGAGTATGCAAAGATTTAGATAAAAGTAAAATGTTATAGATATCAACAGTTAACTCTCCAGTGCGAGTTTTAAATACTTTTCCCTCTACTCCCACAATATCTCCTACATCTATTTTTGATAACAAAGGATATTTTTCTCCTAAAGTATCAGATCGAGCATAGAGTTGTATTTTACCGGTAGCATCTTTTAAGTCAAAAAAAGAGGCTTTCCCGTGACCCCTTTGTCCAACAATCCTTCCTCCTAAGATTACTTTATTCTGAGTTTTTTCCTCAGTTTTTATATTTCCAAAGTTATCCCTTATACCCTGGACATAATCTTTGGGGTAAAATCTTGTCCAATAAGGATTTTCTACCCTATCTATCCAATCAATAAGTTTGTCTTTTCTTTCCTTCATTAGCTTTTCTTCTGGTGATCCCATTAAACTAACCCTTTTTTAACCTATTCTATATAAACCCTTTGCAATGTCAATATTATTCTAAAATTTTCCTGAAACTGGAGCTTGCGAGTTGACAATAGAGATTTGTTTTTATAAATTAAAATAGTAGATACAAATCAAGAGGATGAAGAAATTGTTAAAATGGGGCTACGATGGCTCCTTTTCCCTTATCAGGATTTAAGATTTCCCTATCAACTTTTCTTAGAAGAAGCCCCGGGTAAGTTCCTTCGGTTTAAAAGAATCAATCGAGAAGAAGGTTAATAATGTTTGATACTCACGCTCATTTAGCAGATTCTCGTTTTAATTTAGATAGAGATCAGGTTATCAAAAATGCACTACAAGAAGGAATATCGGGGATTATCTGTGTTTGCTCTGATTTTGAGGAGCTTGATGTATTTTATCGGCTGCTTGAGAAATATGATTTTATTTATGGAGCTGTGGGAATACATCCTCACCATGCAGTTGCGCTCAAAAAATTGCAGGCAAAACTTTACCAAATGTTAACCCATAATAAAATTGTTGCCCTGGGGGAGATAGGCCTGGATTATCACTACGAAAACTCACCTCGAGAAATTCAAAAAGAAGTTTTTCAATACCAACTTACATTAGCCAGGCAAAAAAAATTACCGGTAATTATTCACAGTAGAGAAGCAATGAAAGATACCTTAAAAATTCTTAAACAACAGGAAATTCATCAAGGAGTGATGCATTGTTTTTCAGGAACAAAAAAGGATATGAAAATTTGCTTGGATATGGGTTTGTATATCTCTTTAGCAGGAACACTCACCTTTCCCAAATCTTCAAAATTGGATGAAATAGCAAGTTCGGTTCCTCTGGAAAGATTAGTTGTGGAAACCGATTCTCCTTACTTAGCGCCACAGCCGATGAGAGGAAAAAGAAATCAACCTGCCTTTGTGAAATACGTTATCCAGAAGATATCCTTTTTAAAAGGGATTTCAGAGAATAATCTAAGCCAAATTACCTCCCAGAATGCCAAAAAACTATTTAACCTGGATTTAGCAATCTGAGTCACCGGATAAAGAGAGTCCAATTTCCCATATAAACTTGACAAAACACTGAATCAAGCTACACTTTAAATAAAATAAGCTAAGCTCACTATAGCTATTTAGGAAAGCTAATGAAAAAAGAAGGAGGCTAACAATGCTTAGTTTTGCCGAAGAATTGTTGTTATTGGCCCTGGATGATGAAAAAGGTGTTATTATTGACAAAACTTCTGTTAAATATGGCTTGATAGGGGCTATTCTTATGGATTTAGCTCTCAGGAATAAGATCGATGCAGATCTGGAAAACCTTATGGTTGTTGATACCTCTCCTACTGGAGATGCTATCCTCGATGAAGTTTTAACAAAAATTGCCCAATCCAGTACAGATAAGGCAGTCAGATATTGGATTGTTAATCTTAGTTATGATAGCAGAGCTATTGAAGAAAGATTATTAAACAGACTAATACAGAAATGAATCTTAAAGAAAAAGGAACAGAAAATCTTGTGGGTTTTTTCCCTTAGGCGCTATCCGGTGCAGGATAAAAAAGAAGAAAAAGAAGTAAAAACACGTCTTCGCGAGGTGATTTTCAGTGACACGATTCCTGATCCTCACGACATCGTATTGATTAGCTTAATTAAGGCTTGCTATCTCACCAATGAGATTTTTAGCGATAAGGAAATAAATGTTGTTCGCAAACGAATAGAGCAAATTGCTAAAATGGACCTTATAGGCCAAGCTGTTTCCAAAGTTATAGAGTCAATCATACAAGCCATTGCTATGAGTACTCCGTATATGTAGTAAGCTCCCATACGATTTAACTAAAAAAATATGTTACTACTGAGCCACAAAGACACGAAGACACCAGGATGAATGCGTGAATGAGTTGATGCGTAAAATAAGTCAATACCCTTAACTGAGGATCAAGACAAGGAAATAGAAAAAATATTGGAAGAGGCAAGAAATTATTATAACCCATATTCCGCAAAAAAATATTACAGATTTTGGCTCAACTCCTTACTAATAAAGGGTTAAACGAAATTTAAAAGTTTACTTTTTCTCTTTTGTAGTTTAACAAAAATTAACTTTTTCCCTTGACAAATAAATCTTTTTGTGTATAATATGTAGTTGAACAAAAAAGGCTACATATTATGCACTTAGTCTATGGCACTCGTTATTATAAAAAAAAGAAATACACTTCTTACAGTATTGCCGAATCATATCGAGAAGGAAAGAAAGTTAGAAAGCACACTCTC
>JAUWJM010000170.1 GCA_030607715.1 Candidatus Aerophobota bacterium | reverse complement strand
TATGAACAAAATACAGAATGGCATAAAAGAACACCATCTTTGTGAGTTACGCATTCACCCATTGCACATTACTAATTGCCTTTAGCCCTTTGCCTCTTCTACGCATTAACCGATCAACCAAACAAAAAGAAGGAGAAAGACCTTGAGAAAAGTTTTAATTACTGGAGGAGCTGGTTTTATTGGATCCCACTTAGTGGACAGATATATAAAAGAGGGTTGGGATGTAACTGTAATAGACGATCTTTCTACAGGAAAAAAAGAGAATTTAAATCCTCAGGCAAATTTCTATCAAATAAGTATTGTTGATGATAAATTAATTCAGGTCTTTAAAAAAGATAAGTTTGATCTCATTAATCACCATGCTGCCCAGATAAATGTGCGTCTTTCCACAGAAAAACCAGAAGTTGATGCTAAGATAAATATCCTGGGGACTTTAAATCTCTTAGATAAATGCATTAAAGCAAGGGTAAAAAACTTCATTTTTGCCTCATCAGGGGGAGCAATTTATGGGGAAGCTCAAAGTCCTCCTGTAGATGAGTGTTATCCTAAGAATCCCCTCTCACCTTATGGAATTGCTAAACAGACAGTGGAGCTTTACCTTTACTTTTACAAAAAGGTCTTTGGCCTTAACTATATTTCCTTAAGATATGCCAATGTTTATGGACCAAGACAGGACCCTCTTGGAGAGGCCGGGGTGGTGGCTATATTTTCCAACAAAATGTTAGAGAAAAATGTGCCCACAATCTTTGGTGATGGGGAGCAAACCAGAGACTATGTGTTTGTAGATGATGTGGTTGAGGCAAATATTTTAGCAACCTGCAATATGGAGAGATTAAACTGCAAAGATGTTTTATTTAGCGACGAGCTTGCCTACAATATAGGTACAGGTAGAGAAGAGTCGGTAAATGCTCTCTATCAGAAACTGGTTAGTATTACTAAATTTCAAAAACATCCCCGCTATGATAACCCAAGAAAAGGAGAGGTAAGAAGAATCTGTCTTGATCCTGCTAAGGCAGAAAAAGAGCTTGGCTGGGAGTCAAAAGTCTCCTTTGAGGAAGGCCTGAAGATTGGGGTCAAATCTTTATTATTGACAAAATAGGTTTTTATGCTAATGCCTTAAAAAAGAGCTCACATAAAAGGGATGTATACCTGAAATACTTCATAAATGGTAATGTCAAAACTTTCACAGTTTATTGATATTTAATGATTTTTCTGTGGTTAAGTTTTGACACTACCGAAATATTATATCAGGAGTTAACTATGGCCCAGGAGATAGTAAGATTTGGGGTATCTATGGAAAAGAAGCTATTAGAGGATTTTGATAAGCTAATCTTCAAGAAAGGCTACACTAATAGATCCGAGGCGATGAGAGATTTAATTAGAAACCATTTGTTGGAAGAGGAATGGCAAACACAGAAAAAAGAAATGATAGGAGTAATTACTTTAGTTTATAATCACCACACACGGGGACTTTCAAGTGCCTTAACTGATCTCCAGCACCACTTTCATGATCTTGTTATCTCTACTATGCATATACATATGGATGAGGATAATTGTCTGGAGATTTTAGCAGTCAAAGGGATGGGAAATAAAATTAAGGCTATAACTGACAAACTAATAAGCATTCGGGGGATAAAACACGGGAAGATGATTACAACTACTACAGGAAAAGAGCTTTCCTGAAAAGGATAGGGGTCAAATCTTTATTGTTGACAAGATAAATTTTTATGCTAAATTTAACCTGTTATGGTAAGACAATTAAGAATTCAATATAAAGGTGCAGTGTATCACGTAACCTGTAGAGGTAATGAAAGGAGAAGCATCTTTAAGGATAATAGAGACAAAAATTTTTTTATTAAGAGTTTAACTGAATCTATTGAAATTTACAACATCATTCTCTATTGCTATGTTCTAATGGATAACCATTTTCACTTACTTTTGGAGACTCCTCTTGCAAATCTGAGTGAGTTTATGCGAAGATTCAATATTACTTATACTTTTTATTATAACCATAGATATGAGCGGGTTGGAAATCTTTACCAAGGAAGGTATAAAAGTCTTTTAGTTGATAAAGAGAGTTATTTATATGTTCTTTCAAGATATATTCATCTTAATCCTATAAGAATTAAGAAATTTGATGGTGTATCTTTAAGAGAAAAGGGGAAATATCTTAAAGAGTATAAATGGAGCAGCTTACCCGGATATTTAAATAAGAAAGAAAAAGTAAAATATATTAACTATAGAATGATACTTGAAGAATATGGTGAAGATAATCAAAAAGGAAGAAAGCTTTATTGGGAAGCTTTAAAAGAGGATATTTCAAAAGAACTGGATATAAAGAAAAAAATTGTAGGTGGGAGTATTTTAGGAAATACAGAGTTTATAGAAAAGATAAAAGATGGATTTTTAGATAAAGATTCAAAAGAGATACCTTCTATTAGAAGAATTGTTAAATATATATTAAAAGATAAGATTGTAAAAGTGGTTTGTAAAAATACAGGAGTAAGTATTGATGAGATAAAAGTAACAAAAGGGGTAATGAGACAGATTCTTATGGAATTTTTGTATCGCTATGGGGGAATGAAGGGCAGCGAGATTGGTAAGTTTTTTGATTTGGATTATAGCACGGTGAGTGTGGGAAGAAAGAGATTAAAGGGAAAAATGAAAAAGGATAAGAAATTAGAGGCTTTGTTTGACAAAATTAACGAAGATTTGTCAATAATAAAGATTTGACCCCTTATATGAAGGAAAAAAAATGAGGGATAATTATATAGTTGGGTTAGACCTTGGCTCAGTATCTGTAAATGTTGTGGTAATAAATGATGAGGGAAAGATTATTTATGAGGAAAAGTATACTCGGCACAATGGTCAACCTCTAAAAAAGGCTAAAGAAATTGTAAAAAAAATTGCTAAAACTTTCCCTTTTAAGTATTTAGCTGTTACCGGGTCCAATGGAGAACATCTTAGCAAAGAATGGGATATACCATATTTGGAAGAGGTAATAGCTCAAGCCAAAGGAATTTATCACCTTCATCCTGAAGTAAGAACAGTTATAGATATTGGAGGGAATGATGCTAAATTTGTTGCCCTTGATGAAAAAGGTGATGTAAGCAACTTTAGCATGAATGAAGGTTGTGCTTCAGGAACAGGGTCTTTTTTAGATCAGCAGGCTAAAAGATTGGAGCTAAATATAGAGGGGGAGTTTGCCCGAAAATCTTTGAAATCTACTAATCCTGCTCGTCTTGCTGGAAGATGCGCTGTTTTTGCTAAAACCGATATGATTCATCTGCAGCAAAAAGCCACTCCAATGAGAGATATAGCTATGGG
>JAUWJM010000076.1 GCA_030607715.1 Candidatus Aerophobota bacterium | reverse complement strand
CCCATTACCACGAATTTACCTCTTTTCCTGAACTCATCAGCAATTCTATAGGCCCGGGGTGCATCAGCCGTTAAATAAGTGAGACCGATAAGATCAGCATCACTTTCGTAATCTATTGATTCTGTTCTCTCATCGGTTATTTTAACCTCAATGCTCGGAGGAGTCAGAGCGGCTAAAATTGGTAAAGTCAGGGTTCGCAGGAATACTTGCCAGGGTCGGGTCCTCTCATGAGTAACTCTCATTAGCTCGATTTTCATCTTCTTTACTTCCTTTTTAACTTCCCCGTAGCGGGAAAGTATGTCATTTTGTTGTTCTCCTTTGCTTTCTCCTCGGTGACATAGGTTTTAGTTTTTTCTTTAATTAAAGATTAAACCTTTTCTTCCCAGAAACTACATATCTTTTCTGTTTTATTTTTCGCAGCACCAATGTAACTTTCAGGGTTTTTTAAAATCTTTTTTTCCTTATCACTGAATTTTTTTAGGTATGATTTAATTTCCAAATCCTCCCATATAAGTTTATTGAGCTTTTGCCCGCTCTCTTTTGCCTTAGCAAGTAGTTTTCGGACACATCCATAGCCATCTGGATGACCATGTATTGACAGAAGAATATAAAGTGGTTCAGCTACAATCTTGTCTTTACTCAGGTCTAAGTTGTGTCTAATATTTTCTGTGTTAACTTCTATCTTTGCCAGCGAGTTAATCAATCGATTAACAGAGTGTATAAAGGATACAAAGATCTCTATTACAAACCTGTTAGAGGCTGAATTAGTTAGATCTCTTTGATGTTCTGAAATTTGGTCCATAAGGACAGTTATAATTCTTGGCATAAAAGCTTTCCACATACTCTTAATATGTTCAAAATTCCATGGGTTCACCTTATGTGGCATTGTAGATGAGCCAATTCCCTCTTTTTCTGATTTTTTAATTACTTCCCCTAACTCTGTTCTATACAGATGTCTTATATCATCGCATAAATTTGCCAAAACAGAAAAGCAGGAAATCACCGCATAAACTAAATCACTTAAATATTCGGGCTCAACTATCTGGGTTGAGTATCTTCCAGGTTTTAAACCCAGTTGTTTTAAAACTTCTTCTTCAAAAACCTCAGGACTTACCTCATATCTTTCACTTACCAATGAGAAAGCATTGTAAGCTCCCACCGCGCCGGAAATTTTCCCACGAAGATTTTCAGCATCTCTTTTAATTTTTTCAAAGCAATTCCCAATTCTATCTATGTATTCTGCTATGGTGTAACCAAAAGTAATTGGTTCTGCATGCTGGCCATGAGTGCGACCAATTTGAATAATATCTTGTGTATCTCGTGCCATTCTAATTAAAATACATTCTAATTCTTTAAGATTTGGCAGCAGAGCTTTTCGGCATAGATCTTTTAGCCTCATAGCTGTTGCAGTATCCATAATGTCTGATGAGGTAGCAAAGAGATGCACATAAGGTTTTGCTCTGTTGCTTAGCCTAAATTTAATGCAGTTAACAAGTGCTCTTATATTGTGCTGTGTCTTCTCCTCCTCTGCATACACTTCTTGAACTGTTACTTTTGCACAGGCTTCCTCGACTTCATCAGCTATTTCCTGCCCACAGATGCCGATTTTGGCCATTACTTTTACCAGAGCAGATTCTACCTTGAGTTGGTATTTAATATAAGCCTTCTCTGATACCAGAGGTTTTAATGCTTGAAAAAGTTTTAGCTCTCCCTTATAGTATCTATAGTCTAAAGGACTTACATCCTCATACTTCATCATTTTTTTTCTCCAACATTCTCCGTAATTTTAGTAAAATTCTTAGTTACAATTTTATAGACTTTTGATTTTAAGTCAACAATTTAACAAATACCTAATTTCTGCTATTATAAGAGTAACAGTTCAGCCACTAAGTCACCAAGGCACAAAGAAGTGATATGAATTTTAAACCTCTATCGAGAAGAGAAGAATTCATTACTAAAAAATTAACTACTGAAGACACAGAGGACGCTAAAAATTTTAAGACCGGGCTTACTTGGTGTCTTCGTGTCTTGGTGGCTGAATAATTACACTTTCATTATGAATATAAAAACAACAGGAATTTTGGTAACTCTGGGAGCAAGTATAGCCTGGGCTTTTGAGCCCATTTTTGCTAAGTTGTCTTATGCAAGCGCAGGATTTCTTGAAACTTCTGCTGTGAGAGCTATGATTGCTGCCTTAATTGCCTTAATTTATACCTTTATTACCCATAAGGGAAATCTGAAGGTCAATAAAAAACAATTTTCAATACTCGTGTATATTGCAGTAGTAGGAACACTATTTGCTGGGTTAATGTATTTTTTTGCCTTAACCAAAGTCCCTGTAATTAATGCAGTTTTAATAGGGCATATGCAACCTGTTTTTATTGTTTTCATTGGATTTTTTTGTTTAAAGGAAGACAGACTAACAAAATTTGATTATACAGGAATATTTTTTACGATTATTGCCGGTTTGCTGGTTACGACAAAAACCTTAGCCAATTTATCCATGCTAAGATTGGGTAGTGTTTATGATCTGTTAGTGTTGTCGGCAACAATTGCCTGGGCAACTACAAGTTTAGTAATGAGAAAATATCTTAAGGATATGAATGCAGGTGTTATTACATTCTATAGATTCTTAATCGCTTCAATTGTATTTGTGATTTACTTACTTTTGACATCCTCAGTACTTTTTTCTAATGTTTATCAAATCCTGGTTGGGGTTATAGTTGGAGGAGGATATATACTGTACTATGAGGGTTTAAAGAGGATTAAAGCTGCTCAATGCTCTGGAATTGAGCTTTCCACGCCGTTTTTTGCTACATTATTGGGGTTTTTTATTTTAGGGGAATCAGTCACAGTTATGCAAATTTCAGGTATTTTTCTGCTCTTTGTTGGAATTTACTTTTTATCTATGAGAGAAAAAACTTAATTCCAATTTTCAAAATTTAAGTTGATTGACAAAGCTTCTAATTTAGGTAAAAAAATAGTAACCGTTCAGCCACTAAGTTACCAAGGCACAAAGGAGGGATATAATTTCGTTAATCTGTTAATACGTAGAAGCGTTTTACTCACCAATTCATTCACATATTCACGCATCAACGCTTTCATGCATTTATCTTAGTGTCTTAGTGGCTAAAATAGTTAATCTTTTCAGTGAATTCTATAAATCAGGAGTTTTTAATGCAAAACAAAGAAAAGTGGATGAAATTGGCTTTGTCCTTAGCTAAAAAGGGAGAAGGTAAGGTATCTCCAAATCCTATGGTGGGAGCAGTTTTGGTTAAGAATGACAAACTTATTGCCAGGGGTTATCACAGATACTTTGGTGGGCCTCATGCTGAAATTGAAGCTTTAAAAAGAGCAAAGAATAAGGCTAAGGGCGCCACTCTTTATGTAACTTTAGAGCCTTGCTCTTATTATGGGAAAACCCCTCCCTGCACTTTGGCTATAATTAAAGCCGGTGTTAGTGAGGTGATAGCTGCAACTCTTGATCCTAACCCTTTGAATTCGGGAAGAGGAATAAAGATTTTAGGGGAGAATAGGATTAAAACAGAAGTTGGAATCTGTGAGGAGAAAGCTAAAAAAATCAATGAAGCTTTTTTTAAGTTTATCCGAGAAAAAGTTCCTTTTGTAACAGTTAAAGCAGGAGCTTCTCTTGATGGGAAGATAGCTACCTTTAAAGGAGAATCTAAATGGATAACTACAGAGAAATCCAGAAAAATTGCCCATAACCTGCGGGACAAATTTGATGCTATTTTAGTGGGGATAAATACAGTAATCAAAGATGATCCCGAACTACTTCCTCCTTCTAAGAGAAAATTTTTACGGGTGATTTTAGATAGTAGGTTAAGAGTTCCTCTCTCATCCAAGGTTTTAAAGGATCAGGAAAAAGCTCCTACTTTAATTTTTACTACTACTAAGGCTAACCCTGAAGAGCTGAGAATATTAAGAAATAAGAGAATTAAAATAAATGTAGTAGAGAAGGGGGGAAAGGTGTCTTTAAAAGAAGTTCTTTTCTATTTAGCAGAATTGGGGATAATGAGTCTTTTAGTGGAAGGAGGAGGACAGGTAATTGGCTCTTTTTTTGAGGGAAATTTGGTTGATAAGATTTATCTTTTTATCTCTCCCCAAATTATAGGAGGAAAAAATTCTCTTAGCTGGGTTGAAGGGAAGGGAATAGATTCCTTGGCTCAAAGCCCTAAAATAAAAATAAGTTCCTTAAGAAGAATAGATGAGGATATTTTTTTAGAAGGATACGTGGTAAGAAGTGAGAAACTATTGCCAAATCCAGATTTATAGTGTATAATTATATTAAATTAAAGGTAATATCAAAATAATATGAAAGACCATAAAAGGAAAAATTGATTCTTTGCGGTTAAGTTTTGACATGATTTAACTATAAAAAGGAGGATTAAAATGGAACATCTTACATCTGAAAAGAAGAAAATTACACCTAAGGAAGCAGCTATAAAAGCTGGGGAATATTTTCAAGAGATTTATGGAGCACCAAGAAGGGATGTCACAGTTGAAGAAATTGAAATGGATGAAGCAGGTACTTATTGGTTAGTAACTTTAGGGTACCTAGGTTCAACAGGAGCACCTTTTAGCTTTGCTCCAGAACAAATATATAAAAGATTTAAAGTTGATGTTTATACTGGAGACGTTATTTCAATGAAGATTAGAAAAGTATAGAATGACAGACTATATAAGTTGTCTAATCTATAAGTATTGTCGTAGAGGGATAATCATTGATACAAACTTAATGTTAGTATATATTGTCGGAATCTATGACCCTGATTATATTTCCCGATTTAAAAAAACTGAAAAATATGGTGTGGAAGATTTTAAATGTATACATTCGGTGTTATCATATTTTAGAAAACATATCATTACTACTCCTCATATAATAACTGAACTATCAAATTTATCTATGAAGATTCAAAATAATAGATTAGTAGCGTATTTCAGTGTTTTTAAAAAGCTATTAAAAGAAATGGATGAAGAATATATTAATAAAGATGAAGTCTTAGGTTTACCTTTATTGCCAAAATTAGGGATTACAGATTTAACAATCATTGAAGCGGCAAAAAGATTTAAATATTTAGTATTTACAGATGATTTTCGCGCGACTGGCTATATGAGAAACATGAGGATTGATGTCTTAAATCTAAATAATATTAGAACAGTACAATGGATGAAAAATTAAATCCATAGCATTTACTTTTTCTTTATAACTCTTACAAATTTTCTTTTTCCCACCTGCAGGATGTATTCGTCATTTAAATTTATTTTCAAGTTAACGTTATCTATTCTTTCTTCATCTAATTTTACCCCACCTTGTTGAATTAACCTTCGAGCATCAGATCTGCTTTTTGCTAAATTTGTTAGTTGAAGAAGCTTCACTATCCAGATTTCATTTCCCAATAACTCATTCTCCTTGAGGTAATAACAGGGTATCTTAGAAGGAATCCCACCTTTTTTAAATACATAATCAAATTTTAAAGCTTCCTCTTGGGCAATCTCTTTACTGTAGTAAAAAGACACTATACTCTTAGCTAAATCTTCTTTTAATTTCATGGGATGAAGTTTCCCCTCTTTTAAACCTTGCTCTTTCTCTTTTATATCATTCTCATCTACGGGGGTGAGCAAACGAAAATATTTAAAGATTAGCTCATCAGGGATAGACATTATTTTTCCATAAATCTGCTGAGAAGGTTCGGTAATACCTATGTAGTTGCCCAGGGATTTGCTCATCTTTTCTTTTCCATCTATTCCTTCCAGTATAGGCATAGTAATTATTATTTGAGAAGGTTGTCCATAAACTTTTTGTATTTGCCTACCTAAAAGAAGGTTAAATTTTTGATCAGTTCCTCCCATTTCCACATCACACTTTAGGGCTACAGAATCATAGGCCTGCATTAAGGGATATAGAAATTCATGCAGTCCAATAGGATAGTTATTTTTATACCTCAGGTGAAAATCATCTCTCTCTAACATTCTGGCTACAGTATAATGAGAGGATAGTTTTAGTACTTGAGAAAAATCCATTTTCTCAAGCCACTGAGAGTTATAAAGAATTTCGGTTTTTTTAGGGTCAAGAATTTTAAAAGCTTGCTCTTTGTAAGTTTCAGCATTAATCTCAATTTGCTTGGTAGAAAGAGGTTTTCTGGTTTTAGTTCTCCCGCTGGGATCCCCTATTCGAGCTGTAAAATCTCCTATGAGAAGTATAACTTCATGATCCAAATCCTGGAAACATCTTAATTTAAAAAGAATTACTGAATGACCAAGATGAATATCAGGAGTAGTGGGGTCCACGCCAAATTTAACTTTTAGACAGCCCTTCTTTTTTATTCTTTCTAAAAGCTCTTCTTCTTGAACAATATCAGCCGTATTTTCTTTAATTAAACGAATCTGTTCTTTTGGCTCCATTTTATTTTCCTTTATAGATGTAGTGCAGACCTGCACTATATAATATTGTGCACTACTTGGGGTAATTTTTTTAAAAGAATCTTTAGTATCTTATTAGAAGTATCCTCACAAGAGGGATATTGTTCCCTTTGAATCCAGATTATCCTGGGATCTCTTTTAAACCAGTTAAGCTGACGTTTGGCAAATCTTCGGGTATCCCGCTTCATCAGTCTAATAGCTTCCTCTAAGGAATACTCACCCTTTAAGTATCCCACTATTTGTCGGTATCCAATACCTTGCATAGAAGGAAGATTTTCTCCATACCCTTTTTTTAACAAACTCTTCACTTCTTCTATTAATCCCTTTTCTAACATTTTATCCACTCTTTGTTCAATGATTCGATAAAGAGTGGCTTTTTCCCACCTTAAACCTATCATTAGTGTGTGAGTTAAAATAGATGGGGTCTGTTTTTGATAGTAAGAGATGGGTTTTCCTGTAGCTTTGTATACCTCTAAGGCTCGAATTATTCTCCTTTCATCCCTGGGATGGATACGTAAGGCACTTACCTTGTCAACTTCTCTTAGCATTCCGTGTAAAAATTCGCTACCTTTAATCCTAATTTTAGCTTTTAACTCTTCTCTTAATTGCCAGTTTGCCCCAGGACCTATAAATATTCCATCAACTACTGATTTTATATAAAGCCCACTTCCCCCTACTAAAAGGGGAAGTTTATCTTCCTTTTGCAATTTTTCAATAATTGGTTTGGATATTTTTCCAAATTGAGCAGCATTAAAAATCTCATCAGGTTCAACCATATCAATAAGATGATGAGGAAATGTCTTTCTTATTTTTTTGGAGACCTTATCTGTCCCTATATCCATTCTTCGGTATATTTGACGGGAATCTGCAGAAATTACCTCCCCTCCCACCCTTTTTAACAAAGATAGGGTCACCTTGCTTTTACCTGCCCCAGTAGGTCCCACAATTACTAAAAGGGCTTTTAACAAGTTATTCGCTTTCCCCGCAGAGCCCAGCATCCCCCTGCGAAAACTTTTACATTTATCAGCTTACCTATGAGCTCTTTTTCTCCTTTAAATACAATTATTTTGTTTTGACGGGTTCTTCCCTGAAGTTCTTGGGGATTTTTAACCGATATTCCCTCAACCAGCACTTCAAATTCTTTTCCCACTAAGAATTGGTTCTTATCCTGGGGTATTTTCTTTTGGATATCAATAAGATT
>JAUWJM010000073.1 GCA_030607715.1 Candidatus Aerophobota bacterium | reverse complement strand
ATTTTTACATTGACTATGAGGCTTATCCCTCTTCTGAAGTAGTGAGAGATTTAGCTTATTTTCATTGTCAGTGGCGTCGTGAGGCTGATACCCGAGGATGGGGATTTGAAGAAAAGCTCTTGGGCAAAGCTATCTGGAAAGATCCCCGAATTTTCAATAAAGACGGGAAGGATAATTATGTTATCCTTGAAGCTGAAGGTAATGGTATTTACTGCGGAGCACATTTAGATATTGATTGCTTTCAACGTAATCCTAATGACTGGTATGGTGAAGGAGATGATATGGTCTTTATTGATGGGGAAAAGTGGCCTCCTTCTCTTCACGGAACTGGAACTGAAGACTGGTTTCAATGTGCTTATTCTCCTACTCAGGAGTATAACACTCCTTACTATGGAGTTATTCTTTACAGTGGTAATCCTGATTGGCGATGGAAAGGGAAAAATACAGTTTATCGTTATTATATTGAGGATCCTATTCGTTTTCGTAAAAGTATCTTGGCGAGCATTGAACACGGACATGCTAATAATTTAAGCAATGATTATGCCAGCACTGCTTACTACTATTTATTAGAGCCGAAAAAATCAGGCCCAAAACTTTTACCTGTAGAAAAAAGATTACCGCGAGTTAAGGAACCAGTTTATGGTCAGTAATAGTTTTTAGTTCTTGGTTCTTAGTTTTTAGATAAACTCAATACACCAAAAATACGCTTTAAAGAGAAATTAAAGATGAGCTTTTTTACAGATAGTTCAGATAACCAAAAATTGTTGTCAAATTTGGAGAGTAAGGATTGAGTCGACTTAGAGGAGAAATTCTTGGAATTATTATAGGAGGTGCAAAAAAATGGAATATACAGTGATTATTCATCAAGCTGAAGAAGGAGGTTACTGGGTAGAAGTTCCATCTTTAGCTGGTTGCTACTCTCAGGGTGAGACAATAGAGGAAACAATGGAAAATGCAAAGGAAGCAATTGAATCTCATCTAAAAGCCTTGAAGGAGGATAGGCAAGAGATATTGCCTGAGGATAAACTGGTTATTGGGAGGGTAGAAGTAAGCGCATAAACCCAAATGACTAGATAAAATGAGTGGTAGGCGCAGGCTTTAGCCTGCGAAGAAATGGAGATACACAATGCTCTTTCTTTAATTTGCGCAACCTAAAGGTTGCGGCTATAAAGACAAAACAGCCAGATAAACCAAATGAGGAGTTAAAATGGAGGAAGCAATAAAACGAGCACAGATTCTTGTAGAGGCTCTTCCATATATTAGGGAATTTCATAATAAAAGTATAGTGATAAAATATGGAGGAAAAGCGTGGCTTGAGGAGGATTTAAAAAAGAAGATAACTGAAGATGTAGTTTTAATGAAATATGTGGGTATAAGACCGGTATTGGTTCATGGTGGGGGAGAAGCTATCACAAATATGATGAAAAGACTTAACTTAAAGCCCCGTTTTATTGAAGGAAATCGGGTTACCGATGAAGAGACAATGGAAGTTGTGGAGATGGTTCTGGCAGGAAAAATAAATAAGGAGATAGTATCTTTAATTAACCAATTAGGTGCGAGGGCTGTGGGTCTTGAGGGAAAGGATGGGCAGCTTATTTTAGCGAGAAAATGCAAAAACAAAAACTTAGGATTAGTAGGTGAAGTAGAGAAGATAAATTCTCATCTTATTAAGACTCTGGAAGAAGGAGGATTTATTCCCGTAATTGCCCCTGTGGGGGTA
This sequence comes from Candidatus Aerophobota bacterium, assembly GCA_030607715.1. Next base: position 6,069 of record JAUWJM010000073.1, on the reverse strand, counting down.
ACTCTGGGAGGAGAGACGCTTAATATAAATGCTGATTTGGTAGGCGCAGAAATTGCCTCTGCTCTGGGCGCGGAAAAACTAATTTTTCTTACTGATGTGGAAGGAATTATGGAGGATTCTTCTGATACTAAGAGTCTTATCTCTACCCTGAGAGTGGGAGAAATAGATGAGCTTATAAAAGAAGGGAAGATTCAAAAAGGGATGATGACCAAAGTTAGAGCTTGCCGCCGTGCTCTTGAGGGAGGAGTAAAAAAGGTTCATATTATCAGTGGAAAGATTCCTCATTCTCTTCTTCTGGAAATTTTTACCAATGCCGGGATTGGAACTCAGGTAATAAAGGAATAGAAAAAATGAAAATTTTAGTGGCTCCTGATTCTTTTAAGGGAACTCTTAAAGCTAAGGAAGTAGCTGAAATTATAGAAAAGGGAATAAAGAAAGTTTTTTCAGAAGCAAAGGTGATAAAAGTCCCTTTAGCTGATGGAGGGGAAGGAACAGTAGAAGCTTTAGTGGAATCTGCTGGAGGGAAAATTTTTACTAAAGAGGTAACTTCTCCTCCTGGAGAAAAGGTAAAAGCTTCTTTCGGGATTCTTTCTAAGGGATCTACAGCGATTATTGAGATGGCTCAATCTTCTGGTTTTTCTTTAGTCCCCCCGGAAAAAAGAAATCCTCTTTGGACTACAACTTTCGGAACAGGAGAGTTAATTAAATCGGCATTAGATGAAGGATGTAAGAAGATAATTGTAGGCATTGGAGGAAGTGCTACTGTTGATGGAGGAGCAGGAATGGCACAAGCTCTTGGGACTCAAATTTTAGATAAGGAGGGTAAGGAGATTGGTTTTGGAGGAGGGAATTTAGGAAAAACTGCCAGAATTAATATGGAGCACTTTGATTCGAGAGTAAAGAATGTAAAAGTCATAGTAGCTTCTGATGTAGATAATCCTTTATGTGGTGAAAGAGGAGCGGCTAAGGTTTACGGACCCCAAAAGGGAGCCAATAAAGAAATGGTAGAGATTCTTGAAGAAAATTTAGTTCATTTTGCGAGAATAGTTAAAAAATTCTTAAATAAAGATGTAAAGGATATTCCTGGAGCAGGAGCAGCTGGAGGTCTGGGGGCCGGTTTAGTTGCCTTTATGAATGCAGAAATTAAGCCGGGGATAGAGATAATTATCCAGGCTTCTCATCTGGAAGAAAAAATGAGAGGAGTAGACCTGGTAATTAGGGGAGAGGGTAGAATTGATGAGCAGACTCTTTATGGAAAAGTACCTGTAGGGGTGTTAAAAATAGCTAAAAAAAGGGATATTCCTTTAATTCTTATCGGAGGAGAAGTAAGAGAGAGAGAACTTTTATATAAAGAGGGGGTAAGTGCCATAATCAGCTGTGTCGATCGCATTATTTCTCTAAAAGAGGTTTTAAAGGGTGCTCGGGTTAATTTGATGGATGCCAGCGAGCAGACAATGAGGCTTATTAAACTTGGTTGCTTTTTAAGATAATTATGATATAATATAATTATTAGCTACCAGGTCTTACGCAGGCTAAAGCCTGCGGCTACCAAAATAGATTAACCAGTCTTGCGGGAATAGCTCAGTGGTAGAGCATCAGCTTCCCAAGCTGAGGGTCGCGGGTTCAAATCCCGTTTCCCGCTCTAATATTTGCGCCTGTAGCTCAACTGGATAGAGCAATGGACTTCGGATCCATAGGTTGGAGGTTCGACTCCTCTCAGGCGCGTCCATAAGGGAGGTGAAAAATAATGGGAGCATTTGAAGAAATGGGAAGAAAACTGGATGAACTTGCTCAAAAAGTAAAGATTGCTACTCAGGAAGGAGTAGGTAGAACAGGTAAAGGAGCCAAAGACTGGGGGAAAAAGTTAGATGAGTTAGGGGGGACGATTAAGAAAATGACCCGGGAAGGGATAGAAAAATTTGCTAGCCAAACCAAAAATTTTACTCAAATTACTAAATTAAACTCCCAAATCCGAGACATTCAGAAGAAAAAGGAGCATAAAATTACCAAACTGGGAAATAGATTTTACGAATCGGGGCTTTACAAAAAACTGGAAGATAATGAGTTAAATGAAATGGTAGAGGAAATTGTTAAGTTAGAAAAAGAGATTAAAATAAAAGAAGAAGAAATCCAAAAGATGAAGAAATAGTTAAAAAGAATGAAAGAATTAGATGAGGTTATTCTTTACAGTGATGGTGCTTCTTCCGGGAATCCAGGGAAAGCAGGGGCAGGTTGGCTTCTCTATGATAAAGAAAGAAACTTAATTAAAAAAGGTAATGAATTTCTAGGAATTACTACTAATAATGTAGCTGAATATATGGCATTAATTTGTGGATTAGAAGAAGCCCTTGACTTAAGGGCAAAAAAAGTTATATGTTTTCTGGATAGTGAACTTTTAGTAAGGCAACTAATGGGAGATTATAAAGTTCGCAATAATATATTAAAACTTCTTTATTGTCAGGTAAATCATTTAGAGAGCTTTTTTGAGAAAGTAAGTTTTAACCATATTCAAAGGCTTAAAAATAGAGAAGCGGATAAATTAGCCAAGAAAGCCACAAAAGGAAAGAGGGGATGAGGCGATCGCGGAAGGTCCTGAAGAGGGTCTTCTGAGGAAAGTCCGGGCTCCTTTAAAAGGATACTGGGTAACTCCCAGGAAGGGTAACCTTACGGAAAGTGTCACAGAAACTAAACTACATCTAAAGATGCAAAGGTGCAAAAGTGGGGTAAGAGCCTACTAATCGAGAAAGTAATTTCTCGATTGGACAAACCCTATCCGGAGCAAGGCTAAGTAGGAGGTTTAACCTCGGGTGAGCTGCTGGAGGCTTAAGGTGACTTAAGTCCTAGATAAATGACCGCCACTGAAGAGAAGAGCAATCTTTCTTCAGCAACAGAACCCGGCTTACATTTCCCTCTTCCCTTGTTTAGCTAAGAACTAACAACTAGTAGCGCGTTTCCAAAATAACATTACACTTTGTCTTGTCATTGCGAGGAACAAAATGACGAAGCAATCCCTTAGTTTATAGGAGTTCGAGATTGCTTCGCTATCGCTCGCAATGACAAATCATTGTAAAGCTGATTAAGAAACTATCTACTAGTAACTAAAAACTGGTAACTAACCTGGTAGCCGCAACCTTCAGGTTGCGTAAATGAACGTAGACAGGAGTGCAGTAGCTTGCTACTGCTTAGCTTAACATCAGCAAGCTGATGTACTCCAATAAAGCATTGCGACTACCATAAAAGAGAGGAAGGCCTAAAGAATATTTTTTGGGTATAGGAATTTTACTAATTTCTTTGGATAAGCTAATAAGTAAGGGGTTAAAATACAGGAACTAAGAACTAATGGGAAAGGTAATGTCAAAATGTTATGAAGAAATATGAAAAAGGAGGATAGGATGAAAAAATGGTTGATGATCATAGGTGGAGCTATAGCCACGATAATAGGAATATGGCTGATAGTGTTTTTTGCCTCTCAAGTTCTTATTTTTCTTAAGGGAATTGTGGGAGTGACAGCGGCGGTAATAGGAATAATTGTTTTAGCTATCGGTATTAGCGAGTTAAAGGAGTAAGCAATGGCTCATAAAAAAGGACAGGGTCATTCTTCTAATGGGAGAGATAGCGCTCCCAAGAATTTGGGGGTAAAAAATTTTGGTGGTGAGTATGTGAAAGCAGGGGCTATCATAGTGCGTCAGAAAGGCACTAAATTTTTCCCCGGCTTTAATGTAGGCAGAGGGAGAGATGATACTCTTTTTGCCAAAACCGCTGGTTATGTCCATTTTGAGGGGAATAGGAGAGTAAGTATCAAAGAAGTTTCTTGAGTAAGGAGGATAAGGTGAAGAGAAGGTTATTTACTCCGGGTCCTACTCCTCTTCCTCCGCAGGTAAGGATAGCGGTGGCAAAGGAGATTATCCATCATCGTGATAAAGAATTTGTTAAAGTTTTCCAGGAGGTACGTGAAGGATTAAAATATATTTTTCAGACCGAGAACGAGGTATTGACTTTTACTGCTTCAGGGACGGGAGCTATGGAAGCGGTGGTAGTTAACCTTCTCTCACCAGAAGATAAAATTTTGGTGGTTCGGGGAGGAAAATTTGGTGAAAGGTGGGCAGAAATTGGCACTTCTTTTGGTCTTCAGGTAAATTGTATAGATGTTGAATGGGGAAAAGCAATTAATCCTCATCTAATAGAAAAGGAGCTTACCCGGGATTCTCAAATAAAAGCAGTATTTACTCAGTTGGTAGAAACTTCCACGGGAGTGGTATATGATATTAAATCCATAGCGAAAATCGTAAAAGATAGAGAGGCAGTTTTGGTAGTGGATGCTATTAGTGGGCTGGGAGCAGAGTTTCTTCCCACTGATGAGTGGGGAGTAGATGTAGTAGTGGGAGGGTCGCAGAAAGCTTTAATGATACCTCCGGGATTAGCTTTTGTTAGTTTATCAGACAAAACCCGGAGCCTGGTAGAAAAATCTACTCTCCCCAAATATTACTGGAATTTTGAAAAAGCTTTAAAGATGCAGGAAAATAACCAAACCCCCTATACTCCCGCTATTTCGCTAATTTGTGCTTTAAGAGAGTCTTTGAGATTAATTAAAGAGGAAGGAAGAGATAATATTTTAAAGCGACATGCTCTTTTAGCTGAGGCTACACGCAAGGGAGTTTTAGCTCTGGGACTAAAGATTTTTAGCGAAGTCCCCTCTACGGTAGTTACTGCTATTAAGCTACCTTCAGGGATTGAAGATAAAAGCCTGCGTACATTGATGAGGGATAAATATGGTGTATTGATAGCTGGAGGGCAAGGGAAATTAAAAGGTAAAATAATTCGTATAGCCCATCTGGGATGGATGGATGCTCTTGATATAATTGCGGGAATATCTTCCCTGGAAATGGCTCTTTCCCAGATAGGTTTCAGGGTAAAATTAGGTGAGGGAGTAAAGGCAGCAGAAGAGGTATTATTAAGGAGAAAAAGGTGAAAGTTTTAATAACCGATTCCCTTTCAGAACAAGGAGTGAAAAAATTAAGAGAAGAAAAAGGATTTGAGGTAAAACAAGCTCTGGGATTAAGCGAAGAAGAACTGATTAAAATTATCCCGGAATATGAGGCTCTTGTTGTGCGTAGCGGAACTAAAGTTACCGAGAAAGTAATTGCAGCCGCTAATAAACTTAAAGTAATTGGAAGAGCAGGAACAGGGATAGATAATATAGATGTAGACGCGGCTACAAAAAAGGGAATAATAGTAATGAATACTCCCGAAGGAAATACCATTTCTGCTGCTGAACATACTATTTCTTTAATTCTTGCTCTCTCTCGAAATATCCCCCAGGCTAATGCCTCCTTAAAAGAAGGAAAATGGGAACGGAAAAAGTTTATGGGAACAGAGGTCTATGAAAAGGTCCTGGGAATAATAGGTTTGGGGAGAATCGGAACTGAGGTAGCAAAAAGAGCTCAGGGTTTAAAAATGAAGGTAATAGCTTATGATCCTTTTATTTCCCGTGAAAAAGCGGAGAAACTCGGAGTTACTTTAATGCCGCTTGATGAACTTTTACGAGAAGTAGATTATCTTAGTATCCATACTCCTCTTACTACCAAAACTAAAAATATTATTGGGAAAAGAGAAATTTCCTTAATGAAAAAAGAAGCAAGAATAATTAATTGTGCTCGTGGAGGAATTATTAATGAGAAAGCTCTTTATGAAGCCCTTAAAGAAGAAAGGATCAGGGGCACAGCTCTTGATGTTTTTGAAGAAGGAAAACCTTTTGATAGCCCCTTATTAAAGTTGAATTCAGTAATTCTTACTCCTCATCTGGGAGCTTCTACCCAGGAGGCTCAAAAAAGAGTAGCTATAGATATTGCCTCTCAGGTAATAGATTTTCTTAAGAAGGGCATAGTGAGATACGCAGTAAATGTTCCTATAATCTCTCCTGAAGCTCAAAAGAAATTAGGAGACTATCTTTGTCTGGGAGAAAAAATAGGAGAGTTAGAAGCACAGTTAATTGAAGGACATCCAAAAGAGTTGGAGATTACTTATGCAGGAGAGTTGATAGATCTGGAAATAGGGTTTGTTACTGCCAAT
>JAUWJM010000116.1 GCA_030607715.1 Candidatus Aerophobota bacterium | reverse complement strand
TGAATATTTCTTACCCCTTCCACTTTTTCTATCTCTTTTTTTAAAAGATTATAATTAATATCCTCTGGAGCACTTTCTATTAAGATGAGAGTGGCTTTTTTCAGTATCTTAAAGCCCTCTATTAAAATATAAATGCCAATTACTATACTTAAGATTGGGTCCAATATGTTTAAGTTGAAAAAATAAATGAAAATTCCACCTACAATAACACCAATTGAAGATAAGGCATCACCAAGTAAATGCAAATATACTGATTTAATATTTAAACTCTTATGTGAATCTTTGTGAAGGAGCAGTACTGAAAGAGTATTGGCAACTAACCCAACCATGGCAATGCCAATCATCCAACTACTTTTTATTACCAGTGGATGAATAATTCTAAGATATGCTGCTCTAAAAAGAAAAAAAGAGATAATTATTAAAATAGATGAATTAAGTGTAGCCGCCAGTATCTCTGTGCGCTTGTATCCAAAAGTATTTCTGTAGGTGTTCTCTCTTCTGGCTAGCTTAACAGCTATCAGGCTAATTACTATAGAGAAGGCATCGCTTAGATTGTGAAGAGCATCGGAGATAAGAGAGAGACTTCCTGAAATGATGCCACCGATAACTTCAGTTAAAGTAATTAATTAATCGCTATCCCCTCCGCAATTGATTCAGGAATAACTTCTCCTCTCCATATATTTCAATCTCCGGGTAGAAGAAATATCTTCTACCCGGATTTATACCTTTTTTAGTCTTGTTTTTCTCTCTCCTGTATCTTCTTTTTTATGGTATCAATTACCTCTTCCGTCTTCATATTTCTTACCTCAATTCCTATGTGTTTATCCCTGGAAAATCCTGCTGCATCAAAGGCATCCCTGAACATCTTTTTTTGCATAACAGGATCGCAGCCAGCAACATAAAGCTCATCTATATCATTACCAGCGAGCAAGGCTTTTAAGTACTCATCTCCATCCATGCTGCATAATTGAGGATGAAGGCCAACCCAATCAATCAACTTTTCTCTCCTTAAAGCATTTAAAACCTCATACTCGTTTGTTTCCTTAAATGAAGGACAGGTTCCCAGGCATACGCAGAAAAGAAGCCCTCTTTTCTTTTTTTTCTCAGCCATATTAATCTCTCCTTTTTGATTAGTTTTCTCCAAAGTAAGTTATTGCCTCCTGGTCACAAAGTTTCTTACAAGCCATGCAGAACTCAACACACTCCTCAGGTTTTACCACTTCTGGCTTTCCATCTGCCTCTGTATAAACCCCATGAGGACAGAAATTAACACAGGTAAAGCATCCTGTACATTTTTCTTCATCAATTATTGGATACCAGTTTTTAGCCATTACCTTCTCCTTATTTTGACAATTACTAATATGCTCTAATGCTCAATTAAACATATAATTAGCAAAAATTTTAACTTAAAATGATAGCTTTTTCTTTGGTCATTTTTCTTAAAGATTCCAGGACAAGATCAAGTATCTTATATACGTTTTCATCCTGGACTTTGTAATAAACACTTATCCCTCTTTTCTCTGAGGAAAGTATCCCTGCTCTTTTCAGGGCAGCAAGGTGACGGGAGACATTTGACTGCTCTTCTTTCAAATAAGGAGCAATCTCACATACACATCTTTCTCCTTCTTTTAAATAATGCACAATTTTTATTCTTATAGGATGAGAGAGTGCCTTAAAATACTCGGCTTGAACTTCATAAATTTTATCATCCACTATGATTTCTCCTCTCCTTTTCCTTATGCTTTTACGCTTTTATGATTATATGCTCATATAGTATTATAAATAAAAAAAATTTTATGTCAAGGTAAGATTCAATTTTTCTGCCAGACCCACCGCCAAATCTGTAGGTGCTGAATGAGAAGCAATAATAGGTATCCTTCGTTTTGCTACCTTAATTAAAATTTCTGAACTCACCCTTCCACTGGTTAAAATAGCCTTATCCTGGGTGGAAATTCCCTTCATAAGACATTCACCAAAGACTTTGTCTACCGCGTTATGTCTACCAATATCCTCAGCAAAGACCTCTATACCTTTCTGGTTACCTAAGGCGCAGGAATGGACCCCACCGGTATCCTTGAAAGTTAAAGATTTTTCCTCCAGTTTCTTCATTAAGTTAACTATCTCTTTATGGGAATACTTAACCTGGCTTTTTACAGGAGCACAATCTTGAGCATCAATATCCCGGTAGATGGTAACCGTCCCGCTACATCCCGAACCAATCACCCTTTTAAAAGAGTGATTCTTAACGCTCGAAAAATCTCCTTCTAAACTTACTCCAATATACCAACCCTTCTCGCTCAGGCTTATATGCGTATTTCCAAAGTAAGCAAATTTGAAGATGTCCAGATATATCAGGGAATTGACTTTAGTTTAATGGGCCTAAGGGGCATTATAGGTGCCAAATGTAGCTATCTTTTTCCTGGAGAGTCTCAATATCTTTGTACTCTTAAACACATATTTAATTTTCTCTTCGTCCATTTTACTACCCTATAAATACTCCTTTAGCATCTTCTCATATCTTAAATCCAATTCACCCAAAACTTGAGACCAATTTGTCTTAAATTGCGGTTGATTTTCTACCTTCACCTTTAAGCCCAATCCCTCCAGTGCTATCTCAAGAGCAATTTTTTTATGGATAAATTATCGTCCCCCAGAATACATTTGTTAAAACATGCTCATTCGAATGCCCCAGTATCAAGCCACTCTTGTTTAAGAATACTCCAGAAGTCCGTAGCCAGGCCGTTTTCTACATACTGATAGGGAAGCCAACCATATCCTTTATCCCCCCAGTCTGTCCCCCAGGAGTTTCTAATAAGTAAAGCTCCTTTATTATTTTTTACTTTTATCTTGTCATCATAACCAACTGCCATTACAGCGTGTCCACCCAGCGCTCTTTCCCCTCTTTCAGGATAAGGAATCTTACCGCCGTTAGCCTTAGCCTCGTTAATTGAGCTATAGACAGTAAATCCAAACATTGAAGGATAACCAGAGGCCAAATAAAGTTTAATACGAGCTAAAAGCTTATCTCCTGGAGTACCAGGCGGGTCTAAACGGTAATACTTGATGGTTTGATACATTTGGGCAAAGCTATAACAAAAAGCAGATGGCTCTTTATCAAAATCTTCAATAACATAGGGCCAGTATTCCTCAGGTGGAATCCCAAAAATTACCAGTGCCTTCATTGTCGTCCTTAAAAACGCACCGGTATCCTCTGTCCACTGGAGAAGATTACGGGTTACCTTATATAAAAAGAGACGGGATGCATCTAAATGCTTCCTAAATGCTCTTTTTTCAAAATATTCCACTAACCCTATTCCTGCATGTGCGGTGCAAGAGCCAAGACTTTCCTGATTCTCTATTGGAGAGCACCATTGCCTGAGGTCCACAGAGGACGGAAGGGATATCTTTTTTCTTCTCTCGCTCAATCAAATCCTTTAAACTTATGGATTCCAATATCCCATCTATTGCTCTAAGTATCTTTTTGACTCTTCTCTGAAAAGTGTTGGGAAAGTTATAAAATATAAATTTTAAATTCCCTAAATAGTTTTTTTCTCCGGGTTTTGTAGCAAAAATAGAACCGTCCCTATTTTCCCACACGATCCTCTGATTTTTTGTAATCTATACTTTGTTTTGACCTATCTTCCAATCCATATAATTGGGGCATCCCTCAAACCTTTAAGTTCAGGATCACCTGTAAGGAGAGAGCCTTCCCTGGTAACCGCTGTTGCTATAGCAAAAGCATCAGCGTAAGCAATGGAATACCTCGCCTTAAGCGAAGCTGCCTTAAAGACAAGAGAGTTAGGTGCCGGGATAACTTCAATGGGAGTCTCTTTTATCTCACCAATGGTCTCATTAGCCTCTTCTTCGCCTTTTCTACGGCCTAAAATGTAAAACACCTCTCCGAGATTTATGATATTAATGAAAAGCCTTATTCTTTCGATTTTGTTCTGTCCAATTAACTTTTTTATTCTCCCCTCTAAATCTGAACTTCTATCGCCATCTACCCAATTAATGAGATCCTTAACTTTCTCTCCTTGAGATTCGCCCTCCAGCCAAGCGAGAATAGCCCACGAATCAAGAATTATATTTTTCATCGTTGATTTCCCCGGCTAAATTCTCTTTTCACCTCTCTATAATGTTCTTTCTCTAAATCCTTAAGGAGATCGACACCCCGGTATTTTCCGTAAAGTTTGTCTGAGATATTCTCCTTCATCGGCTTAAGTGTTATCTCATCCCCTTTCAATTTTACATCAATTTTGGCCCCGGGACGCAAACCAAGGCTCTCTCTCACCTCTTTTGGTATCACAATTTGCCCTTTAGTTGATACAGTTACAATAGCCATCTTTGCACCTCCTTTGTATTTTTGACATTTTTCTTTCTTAACAAAAAAGTCAATATCGTCTGGAAAGATATTGGCTTTAAATAAAAAGCTGATTTCTTCTTTCCAAACACGGGAGGCATAGTCATTTCTAATTATACCCTATCGGCTATCCACCATAGGTATAGCCCCGTAGGTAAAATAGCTCGAAGAAATTCTCCAAAAATATTAATTTCTTTTAGAATTAAAAGTCACCTTTATTCAACCCGGGTGACCTTTATTATAATCTCCTTTATATCTCCCTTATCTTTTTTCCTTATAAAGGCAATTTCATTAGATGAGGTCAAAAGAACACCCTTGCTTCCCTCCTTTGAGAACTTATAGGAGTCCTTTCCCTCTTTATCTATGTTAAAACTATGAGGACAGTTTTTAACCGTTCCTACCTTATACCCCCTTTTGGTTAGCTCCGGGATTAACTTTAAGATAAGAGTAGTCTTGCCAGTATCAGATTTTCCTGTAATTCCTACGATAAAGGGCATTTTATCTCTCCATCTCTTACTTATTAAAGTTTTTTCAATAACTTCTTGCCAGTTCCAACATCTTGAGAGCATTAAGGAAAGTAAAATTTAGATGGAATCATCCATTTGTCATACTTCCACGCTATTGCTGATGATAACAGATTAATTTTTCCTAAATAGCTTTAGCTAACTTTTCTCCTAATTTTTCACATTCATTAATCACCCCGGAAGAGGGTTTACCTGCGGAAGTTACTTCTCCTATTTGCTTAAACTTAAAGGGCTCACAGATTCTTTTTAAGCTCTCTAAAGCTGGTTTTCCTCCTCCACCTCAAGAAGCAAAGAGAACGCAAGGCTTTTCTGTAACTTTGCCCTGAGAGGGATAAAAGGTGCGATCAAAGAAATCTTTTACTGCTCCAGCCATATAGCTAAAATAATCTGGAGAACCGATAGCAATTCCAGAT
>JAUWJM010000041.1 GCA_030607715.1 Candidatus Aerophobota bacterium | reverse complement strand
TTGAAGTATTGACTTTAAAAAAAGAAGGCTATGAAACTTTTAGTATTTATAAAAATGCAGATACTTTGAATTCACTTCTTCTTCCAGGATTGAGCATCAATCTTACTGAGGTTTTTTAGAGAAAATCATAACTATTTAACCACGAATGAATACAATGATAAAATTTTGTTCGTTTGTAATTAACTGCTAGAAAACTGGTGAAAAACCCCTGTTGTAGAGGTCCGATTTATCGGACCCCTTAACAAAGCAGATTTCATAAATGAAACCGCAGGTAAAAACCACTTTATCACCAGTCTCCTAATTTACAATTTCTCTGCTAAGTGACAGGCTACTAAGTGATCTTTACCAAGATTTTGAAAGAAAGGCTCTTTTTCCCTGCATACAGGGAGGACATAAGGACAGCGAGGATGAAATCGACAACCTGAGGGAGGATCGGCAGGACTGGGAACATCCCCTTTAAGGATTATTCTTTTCTTTTTTATATCTGGATCCGGGATAGGAATTGCAGATAGAAGGGCACGGGTGTAAGGATGCAAGGGCTTTTTGAACAACTCCTCTGTTGATGCCTTCTCAACTATCTTTCCCAGGTACATAACACAGATCCTATTGGCTATGTGTTTTACCACTAGCAAGTGATGAGTAATAAACACATAGGTAAGGCTTAACTCATTTTGCAGATCCTGAAGTAAATTAAGAATTTGAGCTTGCACAGAGACATCCAGGGCTGAGGTAGGTTCATCTAAAACTACAAATTCAGGATCTGTTGCTAAGGCTCTGGCAATAGCGATCCTTTGTCTTTGGCCACCGCTAAACTCATGAGGATATCTAAAAAGGTGATCTTCAGTTAGACCCACTCTCATTAAAAGTTGCAATACTCTTTTCCTTGCCTCTAAGCCTTTTGCCAGATTATGCACCTTTAATGGCTCCCCAACAATATCTTTTACAAGCATTCTCGGATTTAAAGAAGAGGAAGGGTCCTGGAAGACTATCTGCATTTTTCTTCTTATATTTTTCAATCTCTTCTTCTGAAAAGTAGAAAGATCATACCCTTCCCTTAATTTTTGATATTCATGAAAATCAGAATTTGTTGAGTTTCCCAGTTTCTCTATCTCTTTCCTATCTTTTTTAGGAACATCAAAGTAAATATGACCCGAGGTGGGCTCTATTAATCGGAGTATAGTTTTTCCCAGAGTTGTCTTCCCACAACCTGATTCTCCTACTAAGCCAAGACATTCTCCTTTTTTTACACTAATATCTACCCCATCTACCGCCTTTACATCTCCTATTCTTTTTTTAAATACACCACCAAGTATGGGATAATATTTTCTTAGCTTTTTTACCTCTATTAAAACATCCATTTTATTCATTATCCTGAAGTATAAATGTGGCAGGCTACAAAATGTTTTTTTCTAAATTCTACAGTTTTTGGCTTTTCCTTGGAGCAAATTTTTCTTATTTTTGAACAACGAGGATGAAACCTACAGCCAGAAGGTGGATTCATAAGATTGGGCACATTTCCCCTTATGCTTTCCAACCTTTTTTTTCCTGACTCGGGAAGTGACTTCATAAGAGCGACAGTATAGGGATGCAGAGGATTTTTGAAAAGCTCTCTAACAGGAGCTATTTCACATATATTACCTGCATACATCACGGCTACAGAATCGCATATTTCCGCTACCACTCCCAGGTCATGGGTTATAAAGAGAATGGATGAGCCGAGCTCCTCCTTTATCTCTTTAATTAAATCCAGAATTTGAGCCTGTATGGTCACATCTAAATTAGAAGTAGGTTCATCAGCTATAAGAAGCTTTGGTCTGCAGGCAAGAGCCATAGCTATCACTATCCTTTGCTGCATTCCTCCACTAAGCTCATAGGGATATCTATTTACAATTCCCTCTGGATTAGCTATGCCCAACTTTCTTAAAATCTTAATGGTTTCCTTTTTTGCCTCTTGCTTTAGCCAGCGCTGATATCTATTTAAAATGGGAACCCTGGAAAGAAATTTTAAAAGGAGGGAACCAGGGGATTCAAGCATTTTTTTATAGATCTTCTCTTCTATTTGATATATAGCTTTTTTTAGAATGAATGATTTTTTATGAATATTTCCCTCAATTTCCTTAATCACTTTTTTGCATAACTCTTCTCTTCTATGTAATAGAAAGCTCTCTGAAATCTGATCATTAACTGAATACACGGGATTTAGAGCAGAGCTGGGCTCCTGAAAGATCATAGAGATTTCATTTCCCCTTACCTTTCTCATAAACTTCTCTGTTTGACTTAATAAATCCACATATTTATCACCTGAAAAGAGGTTTTCGTTGCGTTTAAAAAATATTCTTCCCTGCTCTATTCTTCCGGGAGGGAAAATAAGTCTCAAGATGGAAAGAGAAGTTACACTTTTTCCACATCCTGTTTCACCCACAAGCCCCAGGGTTTTTCCCTCCTCAATGTTAAAGCTTACTCCATCCAGTGCTTTCACCACACCTTCATAGGTATAAAAGTTGGTTTTTAGATTCTCTGCCTTTAATAGGTAATTGTTCATCAAATTACCTTCTCCTCAATTTTGGATCTAAAATATCTCTGAAGGCATCACCTAACAAGTTCCATCCCAGGACAAAAAATAAGATAAAGAGCCCTGGAATAGTGATAGTATACCAGTAAGCTAAAGGATTGCTTGGCGGGCCTACAATCCAGTTTCTGGCAAAGCTAACCATCTGCCCCCAGTCCGCATAGCCAATGGGCGCACCAAGTCCAAGAAAACTCAAAGCGGCCGCTGATAAAACCATAGCTCCTATATCTAAAGAAGCCATTATTAATAATGGATAGATGGCATTGGGAAGAACATGCTTGAGTATTACTCTTAAATCAGAGCATCCTACAGCCCTGGCCGCCTCAACATATCCTTCCTCTCTAACGGACAGGATATCTCCACGAATTAATCGGGTATAGCTTGGCCAACCCACTATAATAAGGGACTTCATAACATTGTCCAGGCTGTGGCCCAAAGCTGTCACCAAGGCCATGGCTAAAACTAAAGTGGGCAGAGACATAAATATATCCACAATTCTCATAATTATCTCATCTACTATCCCTCCATAGTATCCAGCAATGCTACCTAACAATATGCCAATAACTAAAATACTACCTACTACAATAAAGCCTATACGAAAGGCAGTTCTGGTTCCCCAGATTACTCCATAATAGATATCATACTGACCTTCGGTAAGCCCAAAGGGATGTTCTATAGAAGGAGGACGAGGTATAGCGCTATATCCATATCTAGGGATTCTATAATGGTCATAGGGGTATTTTGGTGGGGCTAATTGAGGAGCAAGCATGGCTATACTGGCGAAAACAAGGATGAGAAATAACCCTATTAAAGAGAGAGGACTTTTTTTAATTCTGTTAAGGGAGAATTTCAACTCTTTTATCCTCGGTTTCATCCCCCTTTTAAAATCATTCCATTTAATACTAGTAGTGTTTAACTTCAATGAAATCATCCCAATCTTACTCTGGGATCTACATAGGCATAAAGTAGGTCAACCACCAGATTTGTAATAACAAAAAGCACTCCATTAAAAAGTACAGCTCCTAAAATTGCTGGAATATCTATTTGAATCGCTGCTCTGGCCCACCACCATCCCAGACCTTTACGATTAAAGATAGTCTCAGTAATAACTACCCCATTCATTAAACCAGCAAATATATACCCTGAGACAGTAATTGCAGGAATCATAGCGTTTCTTCGGGCATGTTTTTTAACCACTGTTTTCTCATCGGCCCCTTTTGCTCTGGCTGTAGTAACATATCCCTTACCAAGAGCTTCCAGCATACTTGATCTCATAATTCTCATTACCATAGCACACTGCACCACGGTTAAGGTTATGACCGGTAAAATAAGATGTCTCAGAGCATCCAGGAAAATCCACAGCTTCCTATTTAATAAGGCGTCTATAGTGTTAATATGGGTGAACCTGATAAAATCCGAGGACTTTACATAAAGACTAGCTTGCACTCCTAATGCCTCTGGTGGGAGAAGACCACTGAAATAACCATAAAAAATCATAAGGAGCATTAAGCCAAACCAGAAAGTGGGCAAGGACCAGCCAATAATGGCCATTGTCCTGGTAGTATGATCAATGAACTTATCCTGATGAACTGCTGAAGTGCTTCCTAACCAGATGCCCACTAAAATAATAAAAATTGATGAAAAAAGCCCCAGTTCAACTGTATTGGGAAGAAAATAAAATAGAGCCTGTAAGACAGGTTTAGATGCTGTTTTTGACCATCCAAGATTACCCCTTAATATTTCTCTTAACCAATTAAAATATTGAACATAAATTGGAGCATCTAAGTGATGAGTTTTGATTACTCCCTGAATATCTTGCAATTGTTTTATATTGGTTATAAAAGCTGAGGCTCTTTGCTCGGGGCTAAATAGTGATAGAATAATAAAAATAATTACACTAACACCAAATAGGACCGGTATCAAAAGCAAAATCCTTCTGATAATGTAATTTCTCATTTCCATAGAATAATCCTAAAAAATTTAAGATAAGGCGGGGCTATCTTAAAACCCCGCCTCTTGATTTATTCTACATTTTCTCCATACGACGCTGGGTTAATCTGCGGATTTATTATCCCTTGGACATGGGGTAGAAATAACCTCCTACACCTGCATTTGGAATAACTGGATTCCAGTACCATCCCTGTATCCAATCCCTCTCATAGTGTCTAACCGATGCCTGATTGATAACAACAGTGGGCACATCATCGTAGAAAATCGTCTGAAGATCGTAGTAAATTACCTTTCTCTTTTCTGAATCAACCTCCTTTATTCCCTCTCCTATTAATCTGTCAACAATGGGATTTTTATAACTTTGCCAGGCAGAGAAAGTTCCGTTACTATGCATAAATGGATAAACAAAATTGTGCGGATCTGGATAATCGGCCAGCCAACCTATGAGAAAAACCGTTAGCTTACGACGTATTAAATCCTTTAAGTAGGTGGGCCAATCTACAGGTCTTACCTCTATTTTAAACCTGGGATTTAAAGTCTCAATATTTTCCTCAAAAATTCTGGCAGCCGTTTCCCTCTGGACATTGCCGGTATTGTAAAGCATGGTTAACTTAAAGCCCTTTTTCCATATCTCACCACCCCAGGCTTTTTTAAAGTGCTCCTTTGCTTTTCCCGCATCAAGATAGTACACTGCCTGTTCCGGGTTAACACCCAACAATCCATTGACTATTGGTCCCTTTGGTTGCACAGCTTCTCCCATCCAAACATCCTTAAGAAAAGTCGCATAGTCAAAGGAATAGGCAAAGCCAAGTCTTATATCCTTATCAGCAAAGAAATCAGGTGGGATACCTTCTCCATCAAGCTTTCCACTTCCTATATCAGGATTGCCTTCAGGATTTATTTTGTAGTTAAAGAACGCGGCCATATTCTGCAGGGAAGATAAACCCTTATAGACAGTAATTCCCTCAATTCCCTCCAATTCTTGCACATATTGTCTGGGCACATAGACCAGGTCAGCATCCCCGGCCTGAAACATTAGCTTTCTGGTAGTCCACTCGTCCACAACCTTTATTATCACTCTTTCCACATTTGCTGGTTTTCTCCAGTAATCATCGTTTCTTGCTAAAACTGTTTCCACTCCAGGTTCCCATCTTTCTAATCTAAAGGGACCTGTCCCGCAGGCTATGGAATGCAGGATTTCCGCGCCTGGAGCAGGATTATTATGTTCTTTCCATGTTTCGGCAGTTCCTGGCCAACCTCCGTTTTCTATACAGAACTTCTTGCTCACTATGCACCCCCAGCCATTGGCTATAATACCTAAAAATGGGGGATAAGGATTTTTCAAGTGGAAAACAACACTATCTCCTTTCACCTCTACTGTGTTATCTATATCCTCAAAATCAATAACTATGTTACCTTCCCCATCCCGGCTACCACCAATTCCTAAAAGAGGCTCATAGAGCATCCATACAGGGCCACCATCTCTATCCTGAACCATAGATCTTTCTATAGAATATTCAATATCCTCCGGGGTTAGTATCTCACCATTGTGAAACTTCACTCCCTTTCTTATGGGAAAAGTATAGGTTAGACCACCATCAGAAATCAGTCCATTTTTTACAGTAGGAACCTCTGTAGCCAACAAGGGGATGAACTCGTCCATTTTCTCTTTATCAAAGAATATCAATGGCTCATATACATTAATAATCACTTCAGCACTTGCTGTATCATAAGACCAGGCTGGATCAAGTGAGTCAACATCTCCTATGCTGGCCACAATTATTATGCCAGGATTCTTTACTTGCTGAGCTCCTACACCTCCAGCTATACTGGCAAGAAAGATACTTCCTATAGCCACTATTAACCAAAATTTTCTCACTTTACACTCTCCTTTTTTAAGATTTTCTTCAAGATTTATCCCGTGAGAAAAAAGGCTTCGTCCCCAAGGGTGGAAATAAAAAAATTAGTAGTTGGGGAGGAATTTAAAGCCCCTTTTAAGTTCTCTTACGGGGTTTACTTCTTCTATTAAGCTTATCACCTCCCTTCTGAAAAATTTTTTGTACCCATCTGAGGTAAACTGATATATTTATACACTATTTTTTTAAAATGTCAAATAAAAGGGTAAATGCGTGAATGAGTTGATGGATAAATGTGTAGATGCGTGAAAGCGTAAAAAAGTTAACGAAACAACGAGATAAACGAGATCACCACAGGCAAAAGGAAAATAGTCCCAGAGTCTCAACAGTTTCATTCATTGCTCCCAAACTATCTCCAGTAATACCTCCTATTTTTCTTTTAAGATAAGTTAGCCAGAGAAAAATACTTAGTAAAGCTATCCCTAGAAAAGGCAGGGAAAATAACCCTAAAAGAGCTAACCCTGAACTTGCAGTTATTAAGGTTGCCAAAAGAACTTTTTTAAAATCCACTAAATCTACATAAGCTTTACCCATCCCTTCCTCTTTCTTGGCATAAGGGGCAAAGTATGATCCTAATACCATAGACCATCTACTAATTACAGGGATATAAATTAAAACTTGATACTTTATCTCCGGATTTATCTGGGTTAATAAAACAAATTTTAAAAGCAAAATGCAGATTAAACCAACAACTCCCTTAGCCCCTATATTACTATCTTCCATTACCCTTAAAATACTTTTTTTATCCCCCTTGGCAGATATTCCATCAATGGTATCAGCTAATCCATCTAAATGCAAAGCTCCTGTGATCCACACCCAGGCGATTAGCACAAGAGCATTGGTAACAAGAGAGGAGAAAAAAATTGATCCGGCTAAATTAATTAAGCTAAGGATAAGTCCTATTACTATACCCACTATGGGGAAAAAGATCAAAGAGGCAGACAGGTCCTCTTTTTTATCTGAAGAGACCTGTTTTAAGGGGATAACAGTTAAGAGTTGCCAGGCTAAAAGAAAATGTTTTAATTTCATTTAATCCTAACCGGGATTCCACAAACTGTGAGCCATATCTCCTGAGCCTTTCTGGCCATTATTTGATTAGCCATTCCAGATAAATCTCTAAATTTTCTTCCCAGGGGATTTTCTGGGACTATTCCCCAGCCTACCTCATTTGATACTACAATAGTAGTTTGATTAAATTTACCAGCGCAGTCCGCTATTTTTTCAATTTGCTTTATAATATCTTCCTCTTTTGCATTGTTTAACAAGAGATTAGAGATTAAAAGAGTTAAGCAGTCAATGATAATTACTCTTTGAGGACAGTTAAGTTGAGAGAGCAAAGGCACGATATTCATTCCTTCTTCTATGGTTTTCCAGCAAGAGGGACGATTTTTTTGGTGAGTTTGGATTCTTTTTCTCATTTCCAGATCATTAAAAGGAAGAGCAGTAGCTAAGAAAACTACATTTTTGGAAATATTTTTGGCAAGATTTACCGCATACTTGCTTTTCCCACTTCTCACTCCTCCGGTTATAAAAATAAGTTTAGCCATTACTATTTTACTTTCCTATGCAAAAATTGGAAAAAATATGGTCCAGAACTTCATCTTCTACAACTTCTCCAGTTATCTCTTTTAAATGCTTCAGTCCTTCTTGAAGATCTATAGCAAGGAACTCCTCAGATAAACCCTGCATTAACGCCTCCACTGCTCTTAAAATGCTTTTCTTGGTTAACTGAAGAGCCTCTTTTTGTCTGATATTTATTAAAAAAGAGTTACAGGAAGGGGTAACTTCTTTTAAAATTAACCGAGTGATTTCCTTTTTTAGTTTTTCTAAATTTGTTCCCTTAGTAGCTGAGATTTTTAGTAAACTCTTTTCAGGAAAGAGAGATTTTACTTTTTCCTTATCAATCTTAGAGGGGAGATCTACTTTATTTAAAAGAACCAACAGATTCTTTTTCTTTACTCTATTTAGTATTACTCTATCTTCTTTATTTAAGGGAATTGAGCCATCTAACATTAAAAGAACAATATCAGCTTCCTCAATTATGGCGTAAGCTCTCCTAACTCCTTCTTTTTCAACTGGATCTTTTACACCCCTCAATCCAGCAGTATCAATTAGGCGCAAAGGGAATCCCTTAACATTTATAATTTCTTCAATTGTATCCCGGGTAGTTCCAGGGATATGGGTTACAATAACTCTTTCTCTCTGCGCAAGAGCATTAAAAAGAGAAGATTTACCCACGTTTGTTTTTCCTGCAATTACAGCCTTAACTCCCTCACGATAAATCATCCCCGTCCTAAATGCTTCTAAAAGGGAATTGATGGAGGAAAGGATATTATTAAGATACTTTTCCTTATCTTTTCTGGAAAGAAACTTTAGTTCTTCCTGAGAAAAATTTAATTCTGCCTCTAAGAAAGATAAAAATTCAATTATTTTTTCCTTTAAAGAAAAGATACGTTGAGATAATTCTCCCTTCAGACCTTTGAGGGCCAATTGTAAACTCTTCTCTGTTTTGGCCTGGATAATGTCCAGAACACTTTCTGCCTGAGCTAAATCTATTCTCCCGTTTAAAAAAGCTCTTTTGGTAAATTCACCTGGCTCAGCTAAACGAGCTCCTAACTTTAAACAGATCTCTAAGGTTTTCCGCAAGGGTATCGGTCCTCCATGACAGTTTATCTCCACTATGTCTTCCTTAGTATAAGTTCGGGGAGCCTTCATTAAAGTAAGGAGAACTTCATCTATCCTCTCACTATTCTCAGGATCAATTACCCAGCCATAATGAATTTTAAAGGAGGATGACCAGTTAATTTTAGATTTTTTGGAAGGAGTAAAGATTTTTTTAGCCAGGAGAAAAGAGTTTTTCCCACTTATTCTTACAATTCCTATTCCTGATTCTCCAATAGGAGTGGAAATGGCTACTATAGTGTCATCCATTATTATCCATTAGGCCTTTTTTGTTGTTCTTACAGCAGATGTTTTTTTGTTGATAAAGAACTGCTGGACTATGGAGAATGACGTGGAGGTAAACCAATAAAGCATAACCCCGGAAGGAAGGGACCACAGAATAACAATGAGGAAAAGTGGGAAAAACTGCATCATCTTCGCCATTCCTGCCTGTTGTTGAGGTCCTGCCTGGAGTTTTTGAGATATTCTTTGCTGGAGAAACATCATCCCTCCTAAGGCTAAAAGAAGAGGAACATTTGGTTTGCTCAGATCACTTATCCAGAGAAAGGAGGGATTTTCATAAAAAGGAAAACCAAGCAGGGCACGGTAGAGTATAAATATTATAGGCAGTTGAACAATCATAGGAAGACAACCTGACAGAGGACTAACCTTGTGTTCTTTATAAACTTTCATTATTTCCATTTGAAGCTTTTTAGGGTCATTTTTAAATTTTTTTTGGATAGCTTGAATTTCTGGTTGAATTAACTGCATTTTATGCATAGACTCAAATTGCTTAAAGGTTAAGGGAGAAAGAACCCCATAAATAAGTAAAGTTAAGAAAATAATGGCTATCCCGTAGTTACCAGTAAAGCCGTAAAAGAGAAACAATAGCCACTGTAATCCTGCAGAAAGCTGACCCCATATGCTTCGTTTCTCAACTTTGTTAAGCTGATAATCCTCACCCATAATCTGTTTTATTTGATTGTTAAGTAATCTTAAATAACCGTAGCTTTGAGGACCGGCATAAATTATCCATTTACTTTGAGAGTGATTATCCTTAAAACCCCAGGAATACCAGGAGTCAAGCTGAAAGACTCCCTTGAGAGGTAAAGCTAAAGGAATCATAAGCACAACTATATCTTTTTTCTTTCGAATTCCTATCCACTTTATTCCTTTGCCATACTCAGAACTTACCCCTCCTTCTTTTTTTTGAAATTCCTCATAAAGAGTGTTTTGCCAAAAAGCTAATCTTTCCTCGCCTCCCATTTTTTCACCTATTCTTATTGGCCAGGAAAGTTGATACTGTCCTCCCAGAGGAAAATCCTCCAGAGAAAGGCTAACTCGAATCTGATATCCATATTCAGGGATCTCCATAATCTTGGTAAGTTTGATTTCTTTATTCTTATCTTCCCAGGAAAAGATTATCCTTTTATTTTTTTCCTCCTCACTCTGAAATATCTTATTTCTTAAGTTAATTATTTCTCCCTCAGGAAGAAGTAAGCTTATATTTAAAGCATCATCCCCCTCTTTAATCAATTCCTTTTTTTGCTCCTTTAAATACCAGGACTTAATTACTCCTCCTTGTGAACTGCAAGTTATTTTTATCTGAGAATTCTCTAAGTAAAATTCCTGAGCCTCAATTGAAGGTAACAAGATTTCTTCTTCTTCTGTGGGAAGAGGTAGTGTTTCTTCTTTTTTAGGAGGAACCACTGATTCAGGAGGAACCACTACTTTTGGGGAAAAAAACAATTGAAAAACAACCATAATTGCCACCGATAAAACAATAGCCAATATTATATTTTTATTCATTATTATCCTTTTTATTTTATAGGGTCATATCCTCCAGGGTTGAAAGGATGACACCTGATAATTCTTTTTATTCCAAGAATAACTCCCCTGCCCAATCCATTTTTATCTATAGCTTCAAAGGTATATTGAGAGCAGGTAGGGTAAAATCTACAAGAAGATGGAAAGCAAGGGGAAATCGCCCTTTGATAAAAAATAATCATTAATTTTCCCATCTTTTTTAGCATTAGCTATTCCTATAATTTATTGCTTTAATTATACTTCATTTTATAGGCTCTTGTCAACTCTTTTATTTTTTGTTATAATAAGAAAATTATTATAGCTTAGGATAGTAGAATGTCCAGAAGGTCTGTCCATATCGGAATTTTTGGTTTAGGAACAGTGGGAGGAGGTATAATAGAGATTTTAAGGAGAGGAACTGATAAAAGCAAAGAGTACAGCTTTGTTTTAAAAAGAGTAGTGGTGAGGAGTTTAAATAAGAAAAGAAGAATTTCTATTTCTCCCAGGATTCTATCCTCTGATCCTAAAGCTATTCTGGATGATCCAGATATTGATACAGTTGTAGAGGTAATGGGGGGGATTCATCCTGCACAGGAAATTGTTCTGGAAGCTTTAAAGAAAGGTAAGAATGTAGTCACAGCTAACAAAGCGCTTTTGGCAAAGGTGGGAAGTAAAATCTTTAAAAAAGCTCTACAGAATAATTGTTACTTAGGAGTAAGAGCCTCCAATATTGCTAGCTACCGTCTGATCGAAAGTTTAACCAGCTCTCCCTCTAAGATAGAGGAACTATTGGGAATTTTTAACGGCACCTGTAATTATCTATTAACCGAAATGGAAAAAAAAGGAGAGGACTTTCCCGTTATTCTTAGGCGAGCGCAGGAGATTGGTTATGCTGAGCCAGATCCTTCTAATGATATTAGAGGATACGATACTGCTCATAAACTCATAATTTTATTAGGTTTAGCCCTGGGTTATTTCATTCCTCTTGAATCTTTATATGTAGAGGGAATTGAGAGAATATCTTACCAGGATATTCTCTTTACTGAAGAGCTGGGTTACAGAATAAAATTACTTGCCCTTGCTAAAAAGGTTGGAAATGAGTTGGAAGCACGAGTTCATCCAGCTCTTCTTCCCCGAAATAGAGGTTTAGCTCGTCTTGAAGGGATTGAAAATGGTATTGAGATTAAAGATGAGGGAGGATTAAGTATAAGAATGCAAACTCCTGGTGCCGGGAAATACCCTGCAG
>JAUWJM010000031.1 GCA_030607715.1 Candidatus Aerophobota bacterium | reverse complement strand
CTTTTTCCACTTCGAGATTTTATGCGTGATAACAAAGAATACTTTACTCCTGAAGAATTATCAGGGTTTATGCCCAGCGTTTTGATAACGGGTTATTATGATTACGATAAATCAAAAAAGTTATTTGGGGTTCCCGATCCTATTTATGGATTTGGCTTCTACCACATGATATACAATAAAGCGATGTTTAAGAAAGCGGGAATACCCATACCTACAGAGGCTACAGATTATCGTATGAGTTGGAACGAGTTTACAGATGCCTGTGATAAGCTGTTGGCTGCTGGAATAACACCACTGGGCTGGGGGAATAAGGGCGGATACGCCTGGTGTTGGTGGGCGGCCTCCTATATGCTTCAAACTTTTGAAAAAGGGGATTACGTGAGACTCTATAAACGGGAGATGCCGTGGAACGATCCTAAAATTGTTGAAACTTTCAGGCGTATCAATGAGTTATATCAAGCTGGATATTTTAATGAAGGTGGGCTAACATTGGATTGGAGTGAAGGTTTGAATCTGGTAAGAAACAGAAAAGTAGCAATGCAAACAATGTACTGGGGTCCTAATAACAGACAAACCTATGAAGAATTAGGTGATGATTATGGGATGATGAAAGATCCAGTTTTCAATCCTGAAGGACCTTTAACATATACATTAATGGGAGGTAGTCCATCTAAATATCTTATTCCTACGTGGAGTGAATATCCAGAGGAAGCTGCGGAATGGGTTAAGTTCTTTACCAGTAAAGAAAAACTGGACAAGCTTTATGAAATGAGTAGTATTTTTCCACCTCGTGCTTATTTTGATACCTCTTTAATTAAAAATCGTTGGGATAAATTAGCCT
Source organism: Candidatus Aerophobota bacterium (assembly GCA_030607715.1). The sequence goes on along the minus strand of JAUWJM010000031.1, from coordinate 12,960 downwards.
GGGGATGGGTTACAGAAAAACCACTTTCTCCTAATTATGATAATGTTGCTACGCCAATAGAAATTTATTACGACGCAGGAAAACTAACAGTAGAGATGTGTATGGGGAAAATAACTCCTCAAGAAGTTTGTGATAGACTGCAGGAAAGATTTGAAGAGTTAGATTATCCCTGGATTACAAGATAAATTACAATAAGTTATGGATATTACATCTGAGTAGGGAAGCTTTGGTTCTCTAAGTATGTCTAAGCTCTGGATTTACAAGGGACGGCTTTAGTCGTCCCTTGTAAAAGGTGATCGTTTGACCCCTTTCATAAGGAGATTTATGAAAATGAATAATTCACGCTTCAAACTAAACAGACGAAATGCCTTAAATTATCTATATATAGTAGTACCAGTTACTTTAATGTTTATAGTTATAATAATACCTTTTTCTCAAAGTATTTTTTACAGTTTTACCAGATGGAATGCTTTTTCAACTCCCAAATTTGTTGGGTTTAAAAATTATATTTCCCTATTTAAAAGGGGATATTTTTTAAATGCTCTATCTCATAATGCAACAATCGCCTTGGCAGCTCCTATGTCGATAATATTACCCTTATTATTAGCAGTAATAATTTTTCAGAATCCTAATTTTCTCCTGAAAATAACTCGGATGTCCATGCTTTTTCCTTATGTTTTATCAATGACGGTAGTTGGTATAATGTTTTCCTCGTTTTTTCATGTAACAGGACCTTTAAACGAGATTCTTAAAAATATTGGATTGAACTCTTTTGCTTTGGATTGGTTGGGTAGGCCAGGGCTTGCTTTGTTACTTATCATATTGACTGCTTTTTGGAGAGATTTTGGTTGGATAGCTATTATTTACTTAGCTGGTTTAAGTAATGTTGATAAGAATGTTTTAGATGCAGCTAAAGTTGACGGAGCTAATTGGATACAAACATTTATTCATATTATTATACCTGAATTAAATACTATTATAGTCTTTATCACCGCTCTTATTTTAATTGAAGACTTTAGATACATGTTTGATTACATATATGTTATGACAAAAGGAGGTCCTGGATACGCGACTCAGACTGTTGAATATTACTTATATGAGGAAGGTTTTAGGTTTATGAATATGGGATATGCCTGTGCAATAGGTTCTATGATATTCATCGTAATATTCTTTATTACTTATTTTCAAATTAAAGCTATGACTAAAGAGGGTTAAAAAATGAGTAGTCATTATAAAATTAAGTCTCCCTGGATGGGGAGAGCATTTATTTTCCTTATCTCAATATTATTGATTATCATATGCTTACTTCCTTTGTATTTTGTAGTTATAAATTCTTCTAAAACCAGAGCTGAGTATGCAACTTCTAAGTTTTCACTGCCTAAAGATTTTACATTATTGGAAAAGGCTAAAAAATTATTTGAGCTAGAATTTGGTAATTATATTTTAAATACAATAGTGGTTGTTACAATTGGGGTATTCGTCAATCTTGTTTTTTGTAGTATGGCTGGTTATGCTTTTGATAAATTAGAACTTCCAGGAAGAAATTTAATTTATTTGGGAGTTATTTCCTTGTTAGCAATCCCTTTTCAGACATTTATAATTCCTTTGTATGTTACGTGGAGTAGGTGGAATTTAGTAGATAATCTTGTTATGATGGGAATTCTTCATGCTACTTTATGGTTCCCCTTTGGTACTTTTTTAATGAGAAGTTTTTACCATAATATTCCAAATGAGTTGATGGATTCAGCAAAAGTTGATGGGGCGAACTCCTTTCAAATATACCTTAAAATTATGGTGCCATTAGGAAAACCGGCATTATTAACCTTAGGAATAATAAGTTTTTTCGATTTTTGGAATGAGTTGTTTATTTCTATGATATTTTTAAGAAAGCACGAGGTGAGAATAATCACACCAGCAATTGCTCAGCTACAAGCTTCTGCTAAAGCAGGAAGAGTAACTGATTGGCCGCTTCTTTTTTCTGGAATACTTGTGTCAATAATTATTCCTCTTCTAATTTATTTTATTTTCCAAAGAAGATTAGCTGAAGGAATAACAATGGGGGCTTTAAAAGGTTAAAAGTTCCAGAATTGTTTAGAGGAAGAATATATGATCCAGAATTTAAATACAAACATATTTTCCTACAGCGTGAATTTTGATGTAAAAGAAATCCATAAAACCAGCTTAAGGATTTTAGATGAAATTGGCCTATTTATTGGAAGCAGCAAATGTCTTGAACTATTAAGTTCTATAGGATGCAGTGTTGATTTTGATTCTAAGAAAGTCAAAATCCCTGAACCTGTAGTTAAAAAAGCAATATCTAATAATCACTCAGCATTCAAATTATATGATAGAAATGCAAAAAACTGGATTAATATTGGAGAAGATAATATAGTTTTTACAACCGGTGCTGCAACTGTTAGGATAAAAGACTATGATGGTTCATACCGTGCTCCAACTTTAGATGATCTGGTAAAAATGACCAGGATTCAAGATTATTTTGATAGCATAGATATAATGCATACAGTGGTTGACCCTATGGATATTTCACCAAAAGTATTACGTACACAAATGGCTGCAGTAGTGTTAAAGAATACAACCAAACCATGTAGTTTTGTGGCATCTGATCCTCGAGTAGTTGAAGATATTTATAAGATGGGCGTTGCTATAAGAGGATCCAAAGAGAGTTTAGTTAAAAAGTCCCTTTTTACTATTGGTGCTTCATCTGAGGCTGTTCTTGGTATCCAGGAGAAGGAATGTGAAGTATTAATGAAGTGTGCAGAACTTGGAATACCTACTGGTATAGATCATTATCCAATAATGGGAATGACTGCGCCTGTTAGTATCTCGGGAGCACTTGCTCTTGCCAATGCTAATTATTTGTGTGGATTAGTTATAGAAAATGCGATAGATCCTGAAAATCCAAGTGATTATCCTGTAATGGCAGGATCTTTTGATATGAAAAGCACAAATGTAATTACTTCCTCTCCTGAAATTTGGCTATACTATTTAATGGGAATTAAATTGGGGAAATTCTATAACTTACCAATTAGGGTTTTGATTTCCACAGACTCTAAGAGTTCTGATTTGCAAATGGCTTATGAAAAATCAATGGGGTATTTAATCTCAGCTTGTGCAGGTGCTAATAATATATTTGGTGCTACTTGTGAGATGGATGCCATGAATTTAGCTTCTTATGAGCAGATTATCATTGATAATGAAATAATTTCATCTATTTCTCACTTTTTTGATAACTTTAATTTGGAGATGAGTTCAGTTGATTTTAATATAATCAAGGAATCCTATAAGGATCAAATGTATTTTTTAACCAATGATTACACTCTTAAAAATTATAAAAAGATTCTTTGGGGCTCGGATGTTTTTATCCGTGATAATTTTCTAAATTGGAAGAAAGCTGGTATGCCTACAGTAATAGATTCAGCTCATAGAAAAGTTAAGAAAATATTAAAAGAGTATAGGGTCCCGTCCTTAGATCCGGAGGTAGTAAGGGAAATAGATAAAATTGTCTTAAATGCAGAAAAAAGAGAGTAAAAATACAGGTGATATTCTTCCTCACAGGGATCAGGATTTTCCTTGAAATTTAAGGTTTTCTTAAAACCTCCTTGTGTTTACCTATCCTGCGCAAGATGTAAGTATCACCTTTTATTTCAAAGCTAAATCAGTAATCCTTAGTCACCCTTGTTTCCCAGATATTTTCTCCTCCTTATTTGAGATTTGATTTTTTTTTATTGCATAGATTTACTTTCTTACTGTTTAAACGAGTAATGAGGGAAAGTATCTCCAGTTCATGATTTGATGCCTAGAGTTGACAAAATTTTTTTTATGCTACAATGTCTACTATATTGATAGATTTAGTAGAGAAAGGGAGGTGTTGGTATGAAACTTTCCACTAAAGGACGATACGGAGCAAGGGCAATGGTAGATTTGGCCCTTCATTATGGTCAAGGTTATCTTTTGTTAAGGGATATAGCAAAGAGACAACATATTTCAGAAAAGTACTTAGAGCACATAGTCACCTCTCTTAAGGTAGCTGGTTTAGTAAAAAGTTTTCGTGGAGCACATGGAGGATACACTTTAGCTAAACCACCGACTCAAATTAAACTTGCTCAGATAATCAAGACTTTAGAGGGCTCCACAGCCCTTGTAGAGTGTGTTGATGATCCTGAATGCTGTCCGCAAGCAGGACTTTGTGTAACCAGGGATGTCTGGACGGAAATAAAAAGAGCAACGGATGAAATATTAGAATCCATAAGCTTGAAGGATTTGGTCGAGAAACAAAGGAGGAAAGAGCAAAACAAGAGCGCAATCTATAACATTTAGAAATGAGAAAAAAACTTTGAAGCTTCCTTGATTAAAAAAAAGTTTATAGATAGAAGATAGTTTTAGGATTTAAGTTAAAAACTAAAAAGAGGAATCAAAGATGGTAAAAATTGCAAGTGATGTAACCGAGCTTGTTGGCAATACCCCTTTAGTGAAGTTGAAAAGAATAGGTGCTGGATTGGGAATAAATTTAGTAGTTAAGCTGGAATCATTTAACCCCGGTGGAAGTGTTAAGGACAGAATTAGTGTGAGCATGATAGAGGATGCTGAGAAAAGAGGGTTAATCAAAAAGGGTACAATAATTATTGAGTCCACCAGTGGGAATACTGGAATTGGTTTAGCTTTTGTATGTGCTGTTAAAGGTTATCGGTTAATATTAACTATGCCCGATACAATGAGTATGGAGAGAAGGAAACTCTTGGAATTATTTGGGGCAGAACTTATTCTCACCCCAGGTTTTGAGGGAATGGCCGGAGCGGTGAGGAAAGCAGAGGAGCTGGTAGCTGAAACTTCCAATTCCTTTATGCCCCAACAATTTAAAAATCCAGCTAACCCTGAAATTCATAGAAGGACAACGGCTGAGGAAATCTGGCGAGATACAGATGGTAAAGTAGATATACTAATTGCCGGCATAGGAACAGGGGGGACAATTACCGGCCTAGCCGAGGTGATAAAAAAGAGAAAACCAAACTTTAAAGCTATTGGCGTAGAGCCGGCTAATTCTCCCGTTCTTTCTGGAGGAAAGCCCGGACCTCATAGAATTCAGGGTATAGGAGCGGGGTTTATGCCCCAGGTCTTAAATATGGATCTGGTGGACGAGGTTATCCCTGTGGAAGATGAAGATGCAGAAAAGATGGTTAAAAGATTAGCTAAAGAAGAGGGGATATTAGCCGGTATATCCTCAGGAGCAGCAACCTGGGCAGCCCTGCAGATAGCAAAGAGAACAGAAAATAAAGGTAAACTCACAGTGATAATTTTACCCGATACGGGTGAGAGGTATTTAACTACTTTATTTAAATAAGAGGAAAATAAGTTGTTTAACACTTTAACCCGACTTGTGCATGCGAGGAAGCTTTTAAAAAGGGACCGGAAAAGTATGTAAAATCTTCAGGAAAGTGTTGTTAGTTTAATGCCGGGGAAGAATATTGGGAGTAGGGTAATTTATCTTCTTAAATTAAAGCCTTACCCCTAAACTTAGCCCTTACTTTTTTTCGCCTTAAAAGCTTAGAAAATATTGGGGTGTATGCTGAAGATATGTCTAAAAACATAGTTATTGTAGCAATGAGTGGTGGGGTTGATTCATCCGTGGCCGCTGCCCTTCTTAAAGAAAAAGGTTACCAGATCATTGGGGTGATCATGAAAATTTGGTCCGGTAAGTCTTTTCCCGAGAAAACTCATCACAGTTGTTATGGACCAGGTGAGAAGGAGGACATTGAGGATGCCCGTAGAGTTGCACAAATCCTGAAGATTCCCTTTTATATTTTTGACCTGAGGAAAGAATATAAAATTGAAATACTTGATTACTTTTATCGTGAGTACCTATCAGGAAGAACTCCAAATCCTTGTGTAAGATGTAATCGGATAATTAAACTGGGGGCTTTGGTTGAAAAAATCCGAGACGCAGGAATCAAGTTTGATTACATTGCTACCGGTCATTACGCCCGGATGAAATACGATGAAGGCCGCCATCGTTACTTACTCAGAAAAGCGCGGGATTTAAGAAAAGACCAATCTTATTTTCTTTTCTCTTTGTCTCAGGAAAAGCTAAGATATTGCTTATTCCCCCTGGGTAATTCTACTAAAGAAGAAGTGGGAAAGATAGCCCAGGATTTTGGACTCGGCGTTAGTGAGAAACCAGAAAGTCAGAATTTCATCGCTGGAGGTTACTCTTCTCTCTTCAAGGAAACAGCAAAACCGGGGCCAATATTTGACAAGTATGGAAATATTTTGGGAGAACATAGAGGAATTCCCTTTTATACTATTGGGCAGCGCAGGGGATTGGGTATCTCGGCAAGAAAACCGTTATATGTAACTGCTATTGATGGAGAGAGAAATGCTATTTTCGTGGGTAATAAAGAAGAATTATATAAGGATGAGCTTATAGCTTCACAGATGAATTGGATAGCAATAGAGAAGATAGATCTACCCCTGAAGGTAAAAGCAAGGATAAGATATCTTCATAAGGAGGCTGAAGCAGTAGTAACCCCATTGGATAGAGAAAGAGTGGATGTGAAGTTCAGGGAGCCACAGATAGCCATCACCCCTGGACAGGCGGTGGTCTTTTACGATGGAGATATAGTAATAGGGGGAGGAACAATAGAATAAATTAGAAAAGGAGGAAAAAAAGATGAGAAAAATATACCTGGATTATGCTGCTACCACTCCTACCCATCCTGAGGTAGTAAAGGAGATGCTCCCTTTTTTTACCCAGATTTATGGGAATCCTTCGTCTATTTATCAACTGGCCCAGAGGGCAAAAGGAGCAATTGAGGAGGCAAGGGAAAAAGTTGCCAGACTTATTAACGCTAAAGTGGGAGAGATTATCTTTACTGGCGGAGGAACTGAGGCAGATAATATGGCTTTAAAGGGTATGGCATACGCAAATAAAAGATGCGGAAATCATATTATAACTTCTAAAATAGAGCATCATGCGGTTTTAAATACTTGCAAGTGGCTTGAAAAACAAGGATTTAAGGTAACCTACATTTCTGTGGATAAATACGGGATGGTTGATCTTGACGAGCTAAGGAAGAGCTTGACCGATAAGACTATACTTATTAGCATAATGCATGCTAACAATGAGGTTGGAACAATTGAGCCGATTGCAGAAATTTCAAAGATAGCACAAGAAAAGGGAATTTATTTTCACACTGATGCTGTGCAAACAGTAGGAAAAATTCCCATAGATGTGAAGAGATTGGGAGTGAGTTTACTCTCTCTTTCCGCCCATAAATTATATGGACCAAAAGGAGGAGGAGCATTATATATAAGAGAGGGTGTAAAAATCTCATCCCTTATTCATGGTGGCCATCATGAGGAAAACAAAAGGGCAGGGACAGAGAATGTTCCAGGAATTGTTGGTCTGGGGAAAGCCTGTGAAATTGCAACTAAGGAAATGCATCATGAGGGAGAGAGATTGAAAGTGTTAAGAGATAAATTGTATAAAGGCTTAAGCGAGCGCATAGATGAGATAGCTCTAAATGGTCATCCTCAGAATGGACTTCCCGGGATTTTGAACATCTGTGTCCAATATGTTGAGGGCGAATCTATGCTTTTAAATCTGGATTTAGAGGGAATCTGGGCCTCAAGTGGTTCTGCTTGCGCCTCAGGTTCCTTAGAGCCATCCCATGTGCTTTTAGCTATGGGCATTCCTCCAGAAGTTGCTCATGGATCATTAAGGTTTAGCCTGGGTCGGGATACTACGGAAGAAGATATAGATAAAGTGATTGAGGTTTTGCCTCCCATTGTTGAGAAGCTGAGGGCAATGTCTCCCTTTGGTAAAAAGGTAAAGTCAGGAGAATACAGAGGATAAAAATGAGAGATCAATTCTCACTATATAGCAAAAAGGTGATGGAGCATTTTCAGCATCCACGTAATGTGGGAGAGATAAAAAATCCCGATGGAATTGGCCATGTAGGAAATCCTATCTGTGGGGATATTATGGAACTTTACATTAAGGTAAAGGATAATAAAATTATTGATGCTAAATTTAAGACATTCGGGTGTGGAGCAGCTATTGCTACAAGTTCTATAATTACTGAAATGGTTAAGGGAAAGACAATTGAGGAAGCACTGAGGATATCTAACAGAGCTGTAGCAGAAGCTTTGGATGGATTGCCCCCTATTAAGATGCATTGCTCTGTCTTAGGTGAAGATGCCCTTAAGGCAGCGATTAAAGATTATTTAGCTAAAAAAGGCAGGGAAAATGATCATTAAATTCATCCTTGTGCTCGAACAATATCTTATAGAAGTACTACCTGTTTTAGCCATAGGATTTTTGATTGGATAGAAGGATTAAGACATGGATTTAAGTAAGGATATAAACATAATTCAGATAATTTTTGAAAAAAGAGAGAAAATAAAAGATCAGATAATTCGTGAGGTCCCCTTAACCATATTGGTAAATGACAAGGAACTGGTAACTCTACAGTGTAGTCCTGATAAGTTAGAGTATTTAGCCGTTGGCTTTCTACTTTCTGAAGGCTTTATTAAAAGAGGAACGAAGATAAAACATATAAGCCTGAATAAGAGGGGTTGGCATGTTAAAATAGATTTAGAAGGAGATTTCCCGATTATTGGGAATTACCCTTTTAAAAGGGTAATTGGTTCAGGATGTGCTGAGGCGATTACCTTTTATCGGGATATTGATGCTCAGGATTGCACTCCCCTAAAAAGTCAAGTTAAGTATTCCTATGAGGGGATATTTAGCTTAATGAGAAAACTGCAAAAGGAGTCTTTAACTTTTAAGCATACCGGAGGAGTTCATTCCTGTGCCTTATGTAGCCAAAAGGGTATAGAGGTTTTCGCTGAAGACATTGGTAGACATAATGCGGTGGATAAAATCTTTGGAGAGTGTTTTATAAGAGGAATTTCCACCCAGGATAAAGCTATTTTAACAAGCGGAAGGGTGAGCTCAGAGATCTTAATTAAGGTAGCAAAGAGAAAGGTAGCTATCATTGCTTCTCACTCAGCACCTACAGATTTAGCGGTGGGTTTAGCAGAGAAGTTTAATCTTACCTTAATTGGCTTTGTGAGAGGGCATCGAATGAACATCTATACCCATAATCATCGGATTATATAAGAGAAAAAAGTGATAAAACAAAAAGTTGCAGAACAAAGGAAATTATCCGTCTTTGAGAAATATCTGACAGGTTGGGTTTTGCTTTGCATTGGTGCAGGAATTTTTTTGGGAAAATCACTCCCTGATCTGGCCATAAAATTGGATACATTATCGATATATCATGTCTCTATCCCCATTGCAATTTGCCTGTTCTTTATGATGTATCCAATTATGGTAAAAATTGATTTTATGAAGGTGGTGAAAGTAGGCAAGACTCAAAAACCTATACTTTTAACCCTTTTTATTAATTGGGCAATTAAGCCCTTTACTATGTATTTGATTGCTACATTTTTCTTAGGATATCTTTTTCGCGGATTTATTCCGGGAACTGAGATTATCAAAGATGGTCGAACGGTTGAACTTTTCCGCTCTTACATCTCAGGCTGTATTCTTTTAGGTATTGCACCCTGCACGGCGATGGTGCTTATGTGGAGTTATCTGGCAAAAGGTAACGATGGGCTTACTTTGGTGATGGTGGCTATAAATTCCCTGATGATGCTTATATTATATGCACCTCTTGGAGGTTTTTTGCTTGATGTAAATTCAATGCCAATACCCTGGCAAACTATTTTGCTTTCAGTCACTATTTACGTCGCTTTACCCTTAGCAGCCGGATATTTCTCACGAAAGTGGATTATTAAAAAGAGAGGAATTGAGTGGTTCAAGGAGAAATTTTTACATTGGCTTACTCCGATTAGCATTTCTGCTCTTTTAGCTACTTTAGTGCTATTGTTTTCTTTTAAGGGTGAAATTATCCTTAAGAATCCGTTGATAATTTTGTGGATTGCTATCCCTTTATTTATCCAGACAATATTTATCTTTACCTTAGGATATAATCTCGCCAGGCTATTGAAACTTTCCTATCACGATGCTGCACCCTCGGCAATGATTGGCGCATCCAATCACTTTGAGGTAGCGATTGCTACAACTATAATGCTTTTTGGATTGGGTTCGGGAGCAGCTTTGGCAACCGTGGTAGGTGTCTTGATTGAGGTACCGGTGATGCTCATGCTTGTTTCTATTTGCAAGAGAACATGCTATTTATTCAAGAAATGCAATTTGAATTTTTCATGGTGCAAAAGCGAAGTTATGATTGGTGAATAGAGCAAACAGAGTAAATTATTACTCGGACGTCAAAGTATGGTGGAGGTAATTAAGAATGAGGAGAGAGGAAATAAAGAGAGTTGTAAGGGAAGGTTATGCTAAAATTACAAAACAGGATAGTTCCTGTTGTTCTCCTGTGAATTCGCGTTGCGGAAGCACTGATATAGCCCAGGATATTGGTAAGAAAATAGGCTATACTGAGGAAGAAGTTAAAGCGGTTCCCAAAGGCGCAAATTTAGGCCTTGGCTGCGGGAACCCTGTTGCTCTTGCCTCTTTAAAAAAAGGTGAGACTGTTCTTGATCTGGGTTCAGGTGCAGGATTTGATTGTTTTCTTGCTGCTAACAAAATTGGCAGAAAGGGAAAAGTTATCGGTATAGATATGACACCAGAGATGATTGAAAAGGCAAGAAGAAATGCCAAGAAAGGTAGCTATGAAAATGTAGAGTTTAGGCTGGGAGAGGTTTAAAATTTGCCAGTTGCTGATAGCTGTGTCGATGTAGTCATCTCAAATTGTGTCATTAACCTTTCACCTGACAAAATAATAGTCTTTAAAGAAGCGTTCAGAGTGCTAAAACCGGGTGGTAGGCTGATGATCTCGGATATAGTCTTGTTAAAGGAACTTCCTGATTTTATAAAGAACTCTATTGAAGCATATATTGGTTGTATCTCTGGAGCAGCAATGAAGAACGAATATATAGGAGCCATACAATTGGCGGGATTTGAAAAGATCAGGATAATTGATGAAACATCTTTTCCGATTGAGTGTATGGCTAATGATCCAAGTGCAAGGGCGATCATCGAGAGTTTGAAAATACCATTTGAAAAAGTAAAAGAAATCGTAAGTTCGGTTAGAAGCATAAAAGTTTATGGAGTCAAACCAAATGGGATAACTTAAAGGGGCAAAGAACAAATCTGCGGCACTTTACCCAAATCTAGCCATCGGATAGATTTACAACTAGAAACTGCTACTATTTTGAAGCCTAAAGATAAGAAAATCCTCGTAGAGAATGCTCAAATAAATGATATTGTAATTGTAAAACTGGGAGAAAAATTCCCTGTCGATGCTGCTGTCACTGTAGGTGTTGGTCGTGGGGCAGAACGCGGTATTTTAATTAAGAATGGCTAAGCCCTTGAAGTATCTGAGAAAAACTCGCCACATCCTCTTGCAGAGGTCGTGGTGAAAAAGGCAAAGGAAGAAGGTATTGAGCTACAAGAAATTAAGGATTTTGACACCTTTAAAGGAAAAGGTATAATAGCAATTATTGAAGGATAACCACTGTTTGTAGGCAGTAAGGCGTTTTTAAAAGAGAGAAATATTTGTTATTCTAAAGAGGTTGAAATACGGAAGGAAGAAACTTTGAAATGAAGAATAACGATGCTGATTTAATAGAGGAAATCTTACGACTTAAAGAAAAAAAGGATGCCATCATCCTTGCCCATAACTATCAACAGGGCCAGGTTCAGGATATAGCGGATTTTGTTGGTGATTCATTGGGATTAAGCCGAGAGGCGGAGAAACTTTCCTGTAAGATAATTGTTTTCTGTGGGGTACGTTTTATGGCCGAGACGGCGAAGATACTCTCACCAGATAAGATGGTTCTTCTTCCCAGAAAAGAAGCTGGATGCCCTATGGCTGATATGATCACACAAGATGAGTTAAAGCAAATCAAGGCCGAATACCCGAAGGCAGGGGTTGTCTCTTACGTTAATACAACCGCAGAGGTGAAAGCAGGAAGTGATGTTTGTTGCACATCCTCCAATGCCCTGAGAGTCGTCCGAAATATAGATGCCGAAAGGATTATATTTGTCCCCGATCGAAATTTAGCCCGTTATGTATCTGGATTTACGGAGAAAGAGATTATCCCCTATAATGGTTATTGTTATGTCCATGACAGAATTCGTGCAGAGTATATAAAAAAGGCAAAAGAAACCTATCCTGATGCAGTAGTCCTTGTTCATCCTGAGTGTAGACCTGAGGTCATTAAATTAGCTGATAAGGTAGCAAGCACAGGGGGGATGATAAAATTTGCTAAAAAGTCAAAGGCAAAAAAGTTCATCATTGGCACAGAGGCGGGATTAATTCACAGGTTAAAAAAGGAAAATCCGGAAAAGAGGTTTTTCACCGCTGGCTCTTCCCTTATGTGCTATAATATGAAGCTGACCGGCTTAGAGGATGTTTATTTATCTTTAAAAGAGGAAAAATATAAGATTGAAATAGAGCAAGGCATTCAGAGAGAGGCTAAAAGAGCACTTGATAGAATGTTAAAATATACCTAAAGGAGAATAGATAAATGCGAGAAAAAATTGAAAAAATATTAAAGGAAAAAGTAAGACCATTTTTAGCTATGGAAGGAGGAAGTGTAGAATTGGTTGAGATAACCGAGAATAATGTGGTCAGGGTAAGGTTAACCGGTGCCTGCGGTGGATGCCCTATGGCGCAACTCACTTTAAAGAGTTTAGTCGAAAATACCATTAAATCTCAGATTCCTCAAATCAAGAGAGTTGAAGCGATATAAACAAATTCAGTAGAAAAAATTGAAAAATATAGTGGAGGAGAAAATGACTGAAGTTACTTTGGGTGAATCTAACTGGGAAGAAGAGGTAATTAAATCAGATATCCCGGTAATGATAGACTTTTGGGCTACCTGGTGTGCGCCCTGTAGAATGGTTTCCCCAAT
>JAUWJM010000056.1 GCA_030607715.1 Candidatus Aerophobota bacterium | reverse complement strand
GGAGACATTGCCCTTAGTTTTTCAACAATCGGAGGTAAAACCTCAATCACCCTGTCTATGTCCCCTTTCGTAGTATCCCGACCCAGGCTAAACCTTAGTGAGCCATGGGCAATTTCAGGGGGGATGCCCATAGCCAAAAGGACATGAGATGGCTCTAATGAACCTGATGTACAGGCAGAACCGCTTGAGGCACAAATCCCCTCTAAATCTAAGTTTAAAAGCATAGACTCACCTTCAACATACTTTACACAGATGTTTAAATTCCCGGGAAGTCTATTCCGAGGATGACCATTTAGAACTATCTCATTTATCCGCTCACTTAAGCCTTTATACAACATGTCTCTCAACACCTTTAATCTCCTTCCTTCAGTAGCCATTTCCTTAGCTGCAATTTCACAGGCTTTTCCCAGGCCAACAATTCCGGGAACATTCTCTGTTCCCGCCCTTTTATTTTTCTCATGATAACCACCGTGAAGGAGAGGCGAGACCTTTACCCCCTTTCTTATGTACAATGCTCCTACTCCCTTTGGTCCATATAATTTATGTCCGGAAAGAGAGAGTAAGTCTATCCCTAATTTTTTTACATCCATAGGAATTTTTCCTACTGTTTGCACAGCATCGGTATGAAAATATATTCCCCTCTCTTTAGCAATTCTGGCAATCTCTGAGATCGGTTCAATTGTCCCAACTTCATTATTAGCATGCATTATGCTAATAAGTATAGTCTTATCTGTCAAACTTTTCTTTAACTCATCAAGGTCAATCATTCCGTATTTATCTACAGAAATGTAGGTTACCTTAAATCCCTGTTTTTCAAGCCACTTACAAGCGTTTAAAACCGCATGATGCTCTATTTTGGAGGTTATTATCTGATTCCCTCTTTTTTTATTTGCAAAGGCTATACCCTTTATGGCCATATTATCTGCCTCGGTCCCTCCACTGGTAAAGATAATCTCTTCTGCCTTAGCATTTAAGAGCCGGGCAACCTTTTCCCTTGCTTCCTCAACTGCCCCTTTTGCCCTCTGGGCAATTTGATAAATAGAAGAAGGATTTGCATAAACTTCGTTAAAAAAAGGGAGCATCTCCTTTACTACTTCAGGATGAGTAGGGGTAGTAGCTGCATAATCAAGATATATTTTTTTCATTGTCTTCTCTTATTTTTTCCTCCATTTCTTTTTAAACTGCTACTACTCAGCCGCCAATTATCACGAAAATAAGTAATAAGCAAACCAGTAATCAGTAAAGAGTAAAAAGTAAATTCGCCATTACAGATTTACATATTACCTCTCGCACATTACATATTACAGATTTTGGTGTTTATTCGTGTGAATTGGTGGCTAAATAGATACTTTCTTATTCCTGGAAGAGCCAGGTGGTCAAATAACGCTCACCTGTATCAGGTAATAGTGCTACAATGAGTTTGCCTTTGCTTTCAGGCCTTTTGGCTACCTCTAATGCTGCCCAGGTTGCTGCTCCTGAGGATATGCCGGCCAATATACCCTCTTCCCTGGCTAGTCTTCTGGCCATTATTCCCGCATCTTCATCAATGACTTTAATAACTTCATCAACCAGGTCCGTTCTCAAAACATTGGGGATAAAGCCTGCCCCAATACCCTGGATTTTATGAGGTCCTGGCTTTCCTCCGGAAAGGACCGGGGAATTAGCAGGTTCAACAGCAATAACTTTAAAATTAAGTTTTCTCTTCTTTATCACCTCGGCTACTCCGGTAATGGTCCCTCCTGTTCCCACACCAGCAACGAATATATTTACCCTGCCTTCAGTATCCCTCCAGATCTCCTCAGCAGTGGTTAGCCGATGTATCTCTGGATTTGCCGGATTTTTAAACTGCTGGGGTATAAAGTAATTAGGGTTTTCAGATGCCAGCTCTTCCGCCTTTCTCACCGCCCCGGCCATTCCCTCTGTCCCGGGGGTTAAGACCAACCTGGCTCCAAAAATTCTTAGGAGTTGCCTTCGCTCTAAGGACATAGTATCAGGCATAGTGAGGATGAGTTTGTATCCCCTGGCAGCGCAGACAAAGGCCAGAGAAATGCCAGTATTGCCGCTGGTGGACTCGACAATAACTGTATCTTTATTGATGAGTCTCTTCTCCTCGGCATCCACAATCATTGACATCCCAATCCTGTCTTTGACGCTCCCTATAGGATTAAACGACTCAAGTTTTACCACCACCTCTGCCTTTACTCCATCGGTTATTCGGTTTAGTCTGACCAGAGGTGTATTTCCGATCAACTCAGTAGAGTCCCTGGCTATTCCTCTGGTTAGCTTCGGTATCTCTACCGTCTTATACCGAAGTTTTTCTACTTTTCGAGCTATCTCTCTCATCTTTGCTTTCTCCTTTTTACTGAATTGAACCTACTTTTTATTGCCCATTGTGGGGCTATCCATAATCCATACCACGACCATTACCTCCTTAAAAGAATTTGTATGTTAACTATTTATATTCCGTCTCTATAAATAAATTTATTTTCTACTTTGCTCTCATTAAGGAGAGATCTTTCAAGAATTTCTAATCTTTTCAACCTATTTTCTAACTCCTCCTGTCGTCTTAAAAGAGTATTAAAAGCATTAGCTATAGGATCGGGAAGTTTTCCATGTTCTAAATCAGTGGTTAATTTTCGATGTTTTTCCACTACTCTTCCCGGGATTCCTACTACTGTTGAGCCCTGAGGAACAGGTTTTATCACCACGGAGCCGGCACCTATTTTTGCCCCGTCACCTATTTTTATAGGACCGAGTATCTTGGCTCCAGTGCCTATAACTACATTGTTTCCGATAGTAGGATGACGCTTTTTCTTTTCCAAACTTGTACCACCCAGAACTACACCCTGGTACATTAACACATCATTACCAATATCAGTAGTCTCTCCTATAACTACACCCATCCCATGATCTATAAAGAACCTATGCCCAATTTTTGCTCCGGGATGAATCTCAATCCCGGTTAAAAAACGACTAAGGTGAGAAATAAGTCGAGCTGAGAAAAGAAGTTTTTGCGTCCAGAACCAATGAGCTATCCGGTGGAACCACAGGGTATGGAGTCCCGGGTAACAAAAGATAATCTCGGGTACGCTTCTTGCGGCTGGGTCCCTGGCAAAGACATTACGAATATCTTCTTTTAAAGTATCAAACATTTTTCTCTCCAACAAAATATTTTTAATTGAAAGATTTCAGGATATTTTTTCTTCTAAATGTTATAGATTATATTCTTGTTTTGTTCTTTTTTCTTCTCTTGCTCAACCAAATCCTTTAAGCTTACGGATTCTAATATCTCATCCATCGCTCTTTTTATCTCCCTCCAGACATTCCTGGTTACGCAAAGTTCTGTTCGTGGACACATTTTGGGATCGTCAACGCACTCTACGGGAGCTATAGAACCCTCTAAAACTTTTATTACTTGACTAAGTTTAATTTGAGCAGGGGGTTTAGCCAAAGTATACCCCCCATGTGCTCCGCGAATACTTTTTATTAGACCAGATACCTTAAGAGAAGTAAGAAGATGCTCCAGGTATTTGTCAGAAATTCCCTCTCTTTTTGCTATATCCTTTAGTAAAACATTGCCCTGACCATAATGGAGGGCTAAGTCTACCATTGCTCTTGTCCCGTATCGCCCTTTTGTAGAAAGCTTCATTTAATCTCTCCATTCTATTTACTACTAAATTTATCGGAATTATAGACATTATACTCAAAGAAAATATTTTGTCAACTTCTTAAATTTTGACAGTTTATAGGAGATTTGATATAATTTTTACTTGAAGAAAGATTATATAAGGAGAAAAAGATGAGTTATAAAAATAAGATTCAGCTTTTTTCAGGGAGAGCTAATCCAGATCTTGCTATAAAAATAGTTGAATATTTAGGGGTTTCTCTGGGAAGGATGAAGGTTACGTGCTTTAGCGATAAGGAAATTTATGTAGAGATTGAAGAAAATGTAAGAGGAAAAGATATCTTTCTCCTTCAACCTACCTGTTCTCCGGCAAATGAGAATATTATGGAGCTACTTATTATGATTGATGCTTTTCAGAGAGCTTCTGCTCGGAGAATTACTGCAGTTATACCTTATTATGGATATGCCCGTCAGGATAAAAAAGATCGGCCTAGAGTTCCTATTAGCGCCAAGTTAGTGGCCAATTTAATCACTACCGCAGGAGCGGATAGAGTTCTTACTATGGATCTTCATTCTCCTCAAATCCAGGGATTTTTTGACATTAAAGTAGACCATTTATTTGCTGCCCCTATAATTATTGACTATTTTAAAAGAAAAAATTTTAAGGATCTTGTAATTCTTGCTCCCGATGTGGGAGGAGTAACGAGAGCTCGAGCTTATGCTAAAAGACTTAATGCTTCTTTAGCTATTATAGATAAAAGGAGACCAATGGCTAATAAAGCTGAGGTAGTGAGGGTAGTAGGAGATGTAAAAAATAAGAAAGTTCTTATTATTGATGACATGGTAGATACAGGAGGGACTTTAATAGCCTCAGCCCGGGCTTTAGAAGAAAAGGGAGCAAAGGAAATTTATGCTGGTTGTACTCATCCTGTTCTTTCTGGAGAAGCTTACCAGAGGATTCAATCTTCTCCTATAAAAGAATTAGTAGTTACCGATACTATCCCTTTAAGAGAAGAAAAAAAGGTAAGCAAGATTAAGGTTCTCTCAGTAGCTCCTCTTTTAGGGGAAGCTATAAGAAGAATTCACGAAGATAGATCAGTTAGTTCATTATTTGCATAATATGAATAAAGGAGGTTTTTCAATGGAGGAATCAATCCTAAAAGTGCGATTGAGAAATAAAAGAGGAAAAAGCTATGCCCGAAAGTTAAGGAGAAAAGGAGAGGTACCAGCAATTCTTTACGGACACCATCTCGATAAAAATTTACTTTTAGAGGTAGAGAATCGAGAGCTTCACACCTTTCTTTCTCGTTATTTTCAAGGAGAAAAAGTTGCCAGACTCCAGATAGTTAATGATGAGAAGAATAAACAAAGAGAAGTGATTGTTAAGAGTGTCCAATGGGATTCGGTAAAGAGACTTCCTCAGCATGTTGATTTTTATGAAATTACCCGGGGAGAGAAAATAACCACTAGCGTGCCTTTATCTTTTACAGGTAAGTCCCGGGGAGAAGAAAAAGGAGGAATTGTAGAACATTTTTTGAGAGAGATAGAAATTGAATGTTTTCCCAGGGATATTCCCTCAGTAATAGAAGTGGATATAAATTCCTTAGATATTGGTGATTCTTTTTATGTAAGGGATTTAAAAGTATCTCCGAAGATAAGCATTAAAAGTCCTTCCCATGAAATAGTAGTTTCTATAGCTTCTCCTCGTGAAGAAGAGAAATTAGAAGAGAAGGAAGAAGTTAAAGAAGTAGAGGTAATAGCGGGAAAGAAAGAGGAAGAAGTAGAAGAGAAGCCTGAAGGGAAAGGAAGCAAGAAAGTAGAGAAGAAAGAGAAATGAAATTGATATTCGGATTAGGAAATCCAGGAGAGGAATATAAAGATACACGACACAATATAGGATTCCTTTTCATAGATAGACTTTCCGAGCTTTATAAGATTTCCCTTGATATTTACAGGTTTCAGGCTTTGATAGGGAAAGGGAAAGTAGTAGAGGAGAAAATTATATTAGTTAAACCTCTTTGCTTTGTAAACGAGGCTGGAAAACCTCTTTATGAGACCAAACAGAATTATGAAGTAAAAAACCAGGACATAGTAGTAATAAGTGATGATGTAGATTTAAAGAGAGGTCGGATTCGTATTGCCTCTGGAGGAGGAGATGGAGGGCATAAGGGGCTGCGCTCTATTATTCAATATTTAGGAACATCCGATATCCCTCGAATAAGAATTGGGATTGGTAGACCGGAAGAAAAGATGGATTTGAGAGATTATGTACTGGGAAACTTCACTTTTGAGGAAAGAAAGATAATAAAGGAATCAATTGATAGAGCCACCAGGGCAATAAAGGTAATAGTGCTTGAAGGAATAGAAAAAGCAATGGGAGAATTTAATTCATTCGGTAGTAAATTGTAGATTTTTTTAATTTAAAAAAATGTGGTAGCCGCAACTTTTAAGTTGCGTAAAACATGTTGGGGGTGAATTAAAACAAGGAGAGGGGGAAATTTGCTCCAACGCTACTGTAGCGCGGGGGCTCGTCCCCCGCCTATAGATTGCACAAAGGTTGTTCTACGCAAGCGCAGGCTAAAGCCTGCTACCAATTACAAAAAGAAAAAATTACTTTTGACATTACTATCAAAATAAAAAGGAGAGGAAAATGTTACCGGTGTTTATTTCTATAGGAGTAGGAATAGCAGGACTTATAGGAGTAGCCTTTTTAATAAGAGGCATTCTTAAGGCGGATACAGGAAACAAATTAATGAAAGAAATTTCCAGAACTATTCAGAAAGGAGCAAAGACTTTTCTTTATCGAGAATATAGAACAGTAGCGGTATTGGTGATTATTGTAGCTGTTCTTCTCAGTATAGCTCCACTTTTTGGAGCTAAAACAGGAGTTAACTGGCAAACAGCAGTAGCCTTTATAACAGGCGTTTTTTGCTCAGCTTTGGCAGGGTGGATCGGGATGAGTATAGCTACCAGAGCTAATAGTAGAACTACTCAAGCAGCCAGGAAAGGACTGCTCCCAGCTTTAAATATATCTTTCTCAGCAGGAGCGGTTACGGGTCTTTCTATAGTCTGCGTTGCTTTTCTGGGTCTGGTAGGGGTTTTTTTATTATCTAAACTATTAGATCCATTGGTTATCAATGGGCAGGTTGTAGGGAATCCGGCTATGGTTAATGGTTATGCTATGGGAGCTTCCTTAATGGCTTTATTTGCTCGAGCTGGTGGAGGAATATATACCAAGGGAGCCGATATGGGAGCAGATCTGGTGGGTAAAGTAGAAGCTGGTATTCCCGAAGATGATCCCCGTAATCCAGCAGTAATTGCTGATAATGTGGGAGATAATGTGGGAGATGTGGCTGGCCTGGGAGCAGATTTACTTGAATCTTATGTAGAATCTATAATTGCTACCCTGGCTATCGCTGCTTCTTTATCTATGATTTCTTTGATTTATCTTCCTTTTTATTTAGCCAGTTGGGGGATTGTTTCCTCTATTATAGGAGTGATTTGGGTTAAAATAGCTAAAACTAAGGATCCTCAGAAAGCTTTAAATAATGGGACCTATATCGGAGCTATTTTAATGATTATAGGTTCATTTTTTATTGTTGAAAGGGTAGGGATATCTTATGGAGATTATTCTGTAATAGGTCCTTTTTGGGCAATTGTTGCTGGAGTTCTCTCAGGATTAATTATAGGAGAGATAAGCGTATATTATAGTTCCAGTAAATATAAACCGGTAAGGGATTTAGCTAATTCTGCTAAAAGTGGTCCGGCAATTGTAGTAGTAAATGGATTGGCACTGGGAATGCTTTCAACTTTTATTCCTATAATAGTTATTGCTATAGCTACTTTGGTGGGATTTTACTTTGCCGGAATGTACGGAGTAGCTACAGCAGCATTAGGAATGCTTTCCATTTTAGGGATTACCTTAGCTGTTGATTCTTATGGTCCGGTAGCTGATAATGCTGGAGGAATTGCAGAAATGGCCCACCTTCCTTCGGATGTTCGCCAGGTGACTGATAAACTGGATGCGGTGGGAAATACGACAGCGGCTATTGGGAAAGGATTTGCTATAGGTTCAGCTGCTTTTGCTGCTCTGGGTTTAATTACTGCTTATCGAGCTACTATAAATACTCTTTCTTCTCACCCTCTTCCCCTATCTCTTGCTGATCCTAAAATTATTGCGGGATTGTTAATTGGGGGAATGGTTCCCTATCTTTATGGTTCTTTGTTGGCTAAAGGGGTAGGGAAAGTAGCTTTTAAAATAGTTGGAGAAGTAAGAAGACAATTTAAGGAGATTCCGGGGATAATGAAGGGAAAAGCAAAAGCTGATTCTCGTCGCTGTGTAGATATCGCTGCCCGGGGAGCTTTAAAGAGTATGATGCTTCCTGGGATTTTAGCTATTGTCTTTCCTGTAATTATTGGTTTTTTCT
Source organism: Candidatus Aerophobota bacterium (assembly GCA_030607715.1). Next base: position 1,517 of record JAUWJM010000056.1, on the reverse strand, counting down.
TAGGACCGGTAGCCTTAGGAGGTTTTTTAGTAGGTTCTTTGATAGTAGGGCTTCCTCTGGGAATTCAGACAGCTAATACAGGCGCGGCTCTGGATAATGCCAAAAAGTATATTGAAGAAGGAAATCTTGGTGGGAAGGGGTCAGAAGCTCATAAAGCATCAGTAGTTGGGGATACAGTAGGGGATCCTTTAAAAGATACAGTGGGTCCTTCTATCAATATTCTCATTAAGTTAATGTCAGTTATCTCTTTAGTGTTAGCTCCTATATTTGTAGTATTCCACTAAGAAATATAATTTTTCAAGAAGACCTTATATTTTTAGGGAAAATTAAATGCCTAAGGAAAAAGTAAATGTGCTTTTAAAATATTATCTTAGTATAATCGGAACTAAACATCTACATTTTGCATACTGGGAGGAAGGAGAAGAACTTACGGTGAAGAATGCGCGTCTGGCGCAAGAGAGGTATGCGAATCATCTTGTTTCTTTCATTCCTCCCGGAGTAGTTAAAATACTGGATGCAGGATGCGGGGTAGGGGGAAATGCTTTAAAATTAATAGAGAAAGGGTACCAGGTTGTGGCTCTTTCTCCGGATCCCTATCAACAGAAAGTATTTAAGAAAAATACTCAGGGGAAGATTCCTTTTTTTCTTAGTACTTTAGAAAAATTTGAATCTCGGAAAAAATTTGATCTAGTATTAATGAGTGAAAGCTGCCAGTATATAAATATTGAGAAAGGTTTAAAAAAATGTAGAGAAATTCTTCATCCCGAAGGTTATCTTCTAATAGCTGATTACTTTAAATTAAATAATTCAGAGGGGCAAGATATACCTATCTCCGGTCATCCTCTTGAGGAATATCTGAAAAAAGTAAAGAATGAAGAATTCAAGATAGTAAATTCTGAAGATATCACTTCTCGAATATCTCCTACTCTGGATTTTCGAAAAGAATTTTACAAAGACTACTTAATACCTACCTTAAAGGTAATAGCTTTTACAATAAAGGTAAATACTCCCCGAATTTACACTCTGGCCAACTTTTTTCTGGGAAAAACCATCCGGAAGATGGTTAATAAAGGATTTGAGGAACCAGGAGCGGTAGATTCTAAGTTCTTTACCAAATACAGAAAATATATGATCTATCTTTTTCAGTTAGTTAAATAAGCCTCAGGACTTTCCTCTCGGTAGCGAGTGAGAGTTATAAATTCTTATTTTTCAGGGGAAAATGGAGAAAAAAATGAGAGAAGTTATAAGAAAACCAGCAACAGCTGGTAGTTTTTATGAAAAAGATAAAGAAAAGTTGAAGAAGCAAATTGAAGAATGTTATATTCATCCTTTAGGACCCGGAGAAATACCTGAGAAATCTTTAAAAAAAGAGGGCAGGATTCTAGGAATAGTTAGTCCCCACGCTGGTTATCTTTATTCTGGACCTGTGGCTGCCTGGGGATTCAAGGAAGTAGTAGAAAAAGAAATTCCAGAGATAGTAGTTATTCTTGGTCCTAATCATTATGGTATTGGAGCCG
>JAUWJM010000110.1 GCA_030607715.1 Candidatus Aerophobota bacterium | reverse complement strand
TGAATATATCATCAAGAAGATAGTGGATAACCCAGACGATGTGAAAGTGCAGGAGATAAAGGCAGAGAAAGTTATTCTGCTGGAAATCTCTGTTGCTAAAGAAGATATGGGAAAAGTAATAGGAAAGGGGGGCAGAGTAGCTAATGCTCTGAGAACAATTGTAGGGGCTGCTGCTGCTAAGATAAGAAAAAGAGTAATGGTAGAGATATTAGAAGAATAAATTATGAGGATTAATATTGTTACTTTGTTCCCCTCTATGTTTACAGACCCTTTTGGAGAAAGTATAATTAAAAGGGCCCAGGAAAAGGGGATTCTGAAGATTAATCTTTATAACCTTCGCTGTTTTACCTCTGATCGTCACCGCAGTGTTGATGATACTCACTTTGGTGGGGGAGCAGGGATGGTAATGAAGATAGAGCCTATTTATAGAGCTTTGAAGCAGATTAAAGAGAAAATAAAGGGGACAGGGACAGTTGAGGTTGTTCTTCTGTCCCCTCAGGGAAGAAAGTTTAATCAGGATATGGCAAAAGAATTAGCCCGGGTGGAGAATCTGATTCTTCTCTGTGGGCATTATGAAGGGGTTGATGAAAGGGTAAGAGAATATCTGATAGATGAGGAAATATCTATAGGTGACTATGTATTAAGTGGAGGAGAGTTGCCAGCTATGGTAGTAGTGGATGCGGTTGCTCGAGTGTTACCGGGAGTTCTGGGAAATGAAGATTCAGCAAAGGAGGACTCGTTTTACCAGGGTCTTTTAGATTATCCTCAGTACACAAGACCAGCAGATTTTATGAAATGGAAGGTGCCAGATGTTCTTTTATCTGGTAATCACCAGGAGATTAAGCGATGGCGAAGAAAAGAGATGCTGGAAAAGACTTTTGAAAAAAGGCCAGATTTGCTAAAAGAAGCTAATCTTACCCCTGAAGATAAGAAATGGCTTAAGGAAATTAAAAGTCAATTGCATGAATGCGTAGATGGGTAAAAGCGTAGATGCGTTAACAAAACCAATGAGATAAACGAAATTTGTAGTAAGTTAGAGTTATAAATTCCTAAATATCAAGAAAAGCTAACTGATGAGGATTTACTAATGGATATAGAGATAAAAGAAATTGAGGAAAAATTTAAAAGGAATGAGCTACCAGATTTTAGGCCTGGGGATACGATAGCTGTTCATTTTATTTTCAAAGAAGAAGGTAGGGAAAAGGCTAAAAAAGAAAGCAAAGAGAGAGGTAGAGAAAGAATTCAAATTTTTGAGGGAGTTGTTATTAGAAGAAAAGAGGGAGGAATTAGAGAAACCTTTACCGTGAGGAAGGTATCCTTTGGTATTGGCGTAGAAAGAGTCTTCCCTCTACACTCACCTCTAATTAAAAAAATAGATGTAATTAAAAAGGACAGAGCAAGAAGAGCTAATTTATCTTATTTAAGGACTAAAACCAAAAGATGAAGAAAAAGGTTCTTTCCGGGATAAAGGAGACAATTGAAACTGTAGTAATTGCTCTTGTCCTTGCCTTTTTAATTCGCACCTTTATAATGGGAACTTTCTGGATTCCCACCGGGTCTATGATACCCTCTCTAAATATAAATGATCGCATTATGGCCTACAAGCTTTTCTATAATATAAATTGGGTAAAACGTGGAGATATAATTGTTTTTAAATATCCCCTTAATCCTAAAAAAGATTTTGTTAAAAGGACAATTGGTTTACCCGGGGATGTTGTGCAAATTAGAGAAAAAAAAGTCTTTATAAATGGGAAAGAGATAAAAGAGCCTTATGCTTTTCATTCTGATAACTGGGAAGTTGGTTTTCCTCGTGATGATTACGGTCCAATTAAAGTTCCTCCTGACTCTTTGTTTATGATGGGAGATAATCGTGACTCCAGCGATGATAGCCGCTTCTGGGGATTTGTTCCAAAGAAAAATATTATAGGAGAGGCTTTTTTTGTCTATTGGCCACCGTGGAGAATTAAGATTATAAGAAATCCTTTCCGAATATCCATTGAATAAAACTACCGGGAAAAAATTAGGTAAAGAGGGGGAAGAGTTAGCAGTAAGTTTTCTTAAAAAAAGAGGCTATCAAATCTTAGAGAAGAATTATCGCTGCCGATTGGGAGAAATAGACATAGTAGCAAAGGATAAAGAAAAAATAGTATTTGTGGAAGTAAAAACCAGAAGTTCTTTAACTTTTGGCTTGCCTCAGGAAGCTGTTAACTATTCCAAACAACTGCGTCTTACCAGATTAGCCTTAGCCTATCTTTCTCACCACAAACTAAAAGATATATCCTGTCGCTTTGATGTAGTGTGTATTTTAACAGAAAGTAAGAAACCTAAGAAAATTCATCTAATTACCAATGCTTTCCCAGCAACATATTAAAAACAAGTAATATGTAATTATGTAATGGGTAATAAGTGATGTGTAATGGTAATCTAATGAAAAGTTTTTATTTAAGATTATGAGTTATCATGTAGCGCAGGTCTTTAGACCTGCCAAATCAAGCAGACCTAAAGGTCTGCACTACTGTTATATGCTATATGCAAAACTTAATGGGTGGAATATAGTCACCATATTTTTCTCTGGCAGTTTTTAATCTTTGTCTTTGCTCCTGGAGTATTTTAAATATAATTTTTGGTGGGTTGGGAACATTAGTCTGGTAAATTTTTATTATTCGAGATATTTTTAATAGGTTTTCTGGAATCCTTAATGTAAATTGTCTAACATAGTCCTTTTCAGAATAATCTTTATTAAGCACTTCCATAAACAACCTTTTAAGATCCTGGTATTTTGGTATGAACCCGGTAGGTGTCTTTATTGCAGAAATATCTCTGTGTGATCGCAGTTCCATCCACTTAAGCCAAACTACCTTATCAGACTTATTATTCAAGAAATTTCCTTCCTTATCTTTCAAAAAGTAGTTGACCGAGAAAATAGGGGGTGGGCTGTCTATATTCTTACCAAAATCTAAATTGTTTTTTATATACCTGCTCAGGGGTATGGATATAAAGTCTAAATTTGCCATAGGATTGAATTTTCTAATTCCTTCTTCTCCTAAGGTGGCAGCAGTAGTTTCCGATTCTAATGATGCACCTTTAGTTATTATGCCATGTACCCAGTTAAAAGACTCCTCAACTGGTACTAAGGTATCCGAATCTCTGCCCCCATATATTATTCCCCCTATAATAACACCATCAGGATGGTTAGCCTTTAAATCCAGATTTTTTAAAAGTTTCATATCCAGTGTAAATCGAGCATTCCTATGTGAAGGTGATATCTCATTACCTTCATTGTCTTTACCTCCCATCATCCATTTTCCTGAGTGATTGAAACCACTGGTGGGAACTTGGCCATCTTTTCCAATCCAGTAAATGTCTCCACTCTCAGTAACGAGCACATTGGAGAGTATAATCTCACCTGGTCTGTTAAGCACCTCCCATATTATGGGGTCATCCTTAGAGCTAACATCCCTTATTATTCCAAATATTCCCTTTTCTGGGTTAACTGCTCTTATTTTCCTCATCTTTTTTCTCAGATAAGCTATATCATCGCCAATTATAGTCTCTCCCTTTAGCATTGAAGTAGAAGTTTTTCCACAAGCGCTTCGAAATGCTCCTGTAAAATAAGTTACTCTGTTATTTGGACCATGCACCCCCATAATAAACATATGTTCTGTTAACCAACCCTCCTTTAAGGATTTATTTATTGCCAGACGCATTGCTAACTTCTTAAGTCCAATGGTATTACCACCATATTGGGTATTTACACTATACACAATATTTTTTTCTGTATCAATGTATATTCTGCGTTTTTCAATATCTAAGCTTACACCATTTTGAAGCTTTCCCTCGCTGTGCACAAATCTAAAGAAATGTTCAGAACTGTCTAATTTTTTGAACCTCTCATATCCCCGTCTGTACAATAAGCTCTCACTGTGGGCTACATAACTGGAATCTGTAAGTTGAACACAGGGTATAGAAAACTCAGAATCGACCGGCCCTAAACAGAAAAAGCAAATATACAATTTATGATTTTGCATAATGTTTTTTAAAAGAATGTGGATTTCGTCTAATCCTTTTCCTCTATCCATTACATTTAAATTTGGGTCCGAATCAATGCTCCGGGGAAAGAGGAGTTTGGTATGTTTCTTATCCCTTGCCTGATCGTGATAACCATCAAAATGAACAGTGTGGCCATTTAGAGCAAGCTTTTTTTCCTCTCCAAATTTCACCGCATCTTCTCTGATATGTTGAATATCCTCTGGCGAATCACTGCAAACAAAAACTTTATCAGGATTGCAAAGTTTTATATACTTTTCAATAAACTGATGAAGTTCTGGATTGTTTATCTGCATAAGCTTCTCATAGTTTTTCTTGTCCAGTTTGGCTTTAAGTATCACTGTAGTTTTCTCCTTTTTTAAAGTTAGTAAAGACCTGACCCCATTGTATTGTACAGACTGAATTTGTCAACTCTCAGGCTATAAAATTTTTGTGGTTAGTTGACAGTTATTTTATAGTTGGTATTATTAAAAACATAAATTCTTTGCTAAAGAAATGGAACATAATATAGGTGAAATTCCAATTAATTCATCAAGATGCTTTAACTAAAGCCCGAAAGGGAAAGATCTTTACTCCTCATGGGAGTATGCTTACTCCTATTTTTATGCCAGTAGGTACCCAGGCTACAGTAAAAGCCTTATCTTCTGAAGAATTAAAAGAGATAGGAGCTCATATAATTTTATGCAATACCTATCATCTCTACCTTCGCCCTGGATATGAAGTTATTAAAAAATTAGGTAAACTGCATAAGTTCATGAACTGGGAAAGGTCTATCCTTACCGATAGTGGAGGCTACCAGTTATTCAGTATCTCTTCCCTGCAAAAAGCAAGAGAAGAAGGAGTTAGCTTTCGATCCCATATTGATGGTTCACTTCACTTTCTAACTCCTGAACAGATACTTGAAATTCAGCTTAATCTGGGTTCGGATATAGCTATGGTTCTTGACCAATGCACAGGTTATCCTATTACCTATAAACAGGCAAAGATTGCCTTAAATAGAACTATTGGCTGGGCTCAAAGAAGCAAAAAATACTGGGGACAAAGAAGGGAGAAGGGGTTATTTGGAATAGTCCAGGGAAGTATCTTTCTCGATTTAAGAAAAAGAGGAGCTAAGGTTCTGATAGAAATGGACTTTGATGGGTATGCCCTGGGAGGACTGTCAGTAGGGGAACCTCATTATTTACGCAAGGAAATTTTAAACTGTGCTGATGAGTATCTTCCTTCTGATAAACCTCGTTATTTAATGGGAGTGGGAACTCCTGAGGAAATTTTGGATTGTATTTGCCTGGGGATAGACATGTTTGATTGTGCTCTTCCCACTCGGATAGCTCGCAATGGCACAGTGTTTTCCTCTCAAGGGAAGATAAATTTAAGAAATGCTGTCCATAAAGATGATCCCAATCCCATAGATTCTGAATGCCAATGTTATGCCTGTCAGAACTATTCACGAGCTTATCTTAGACACCTTTTATTGACCAGAGAGATCCTGGGAGTAAGACTTACTACCTATCACAATTTG
>JAUWJM010000103.1 GCA_030607715.1 Candidatus Aerophobota bacterium | reverse complement strand
ATTTAGCTAAGAAATTGGGCGCTGACTGGATTGGAGCAACTGGAGATATTCCCCCAGCCAAGCTTAACTGTGCAATTGATTTTACTCCTGCCTGGAAACCAATAATTGAGGCATTAAAAGTTTTAGAAAGAGGAGGAAGAGTTGTTGTAAATGCAATTCGGAAAGAGGAAAAAGATAAAGACTCTCTCTTAAAATTAAGTTACACAGAACATCTCTGGCTGGAAAAAGAGGTAAAAAGCGTGGCTAATATTACCAGAAAGGATGTTCAAAATTTTTTACCTTTAGCAGCGAAAATTCCAATTTTACCCCAGGTCCAAGAATTTAAATTAGAGGAAGCTAACAGGGCTTTGATTTTGCTTAAGCAAGGAAAAATTCAGGGAGCTGGCGTTTTACGAATGTCTGATTAAAAATATCTCTTTTATATCTTAACCTTACTGTCAGCAAACACTGAGAGAATTTCACCAAAAAATACTCTATGGTAGTCTCCTTGAGGATAATACTCAGAGATTACATTTTTGGGAACTCTTACCGGTATGATATCATTTTTGTGTAGAACTCTGCACTCATAATGCAGGACGCACTCCCTAATTATCGGAGATTTTACATTTTTCCCGGCTATGGCAGTGAGTCCCTTTTCCTTAAATTTATCACAATCCCTTCCTGAGATGCTCCCACAGAAGGACACTATTTCGCTAAGTTTACCTGGAGGAACGTTTACTGTAAAATCTCCTGTCTCTTCAATAAAACCATAGGTAAATCTGGAGGGACGAACCAGCACCAAAAACATAGGCATTCCCCATATCATGCCAATTGTTCCCCAGCCAATGGCCATAACATTGATTTTTCCTTCCTTATTGGCTGAAGTGAGAAGAAGTCCACTATCTCTCATAGCCTGCAAAGTTTCCTTTAAATAATCTGTGTAATTTACCTTTACTTTTTGCATCTTGCTCTCCTTAATAGTCAAATTTAGGTTTAAATTTCCTCATCTACATCAGGCTCTCTTCGAAGTTTCTTCTTGCGGGATTGTAATCTCTTTTGCTCAAGAATTTTCTTCTTAGCCCTTCTTGATCGCCTGCGTTTTGTCCTTCGAATTTTCTGGCGCTGTTTTTCTTCCTCACTTTCTTTCCCCAATACATAGTTTTTAATTTTGCGTACTATTTCTCGCCTGGCCAAAAAGCGATTTAAGACCTGAGATCGAGCCTCTTGCATTTTAACCTCAAACCCAGTGGGTAGATGCTTTAAATAAACACAGGTGGCAGTCTTGTTGACCTTTTGTCCTCCAGGTCCCTTTGAGAGGATGAACTTTTCAACGAGATCTTCCTCGTGCACATTGAACTTTTGCATGTCCTCTTTTAGGGCCCTCTGTTTTTCCTTACGAACTCCAAAGTTAAGCATTTTTATCCCTGTAACAATGAGTGTAGTCTTTTCATTATATATATCTTTGGTAGGATAGCAAATACTATTGGTTTTATGTCAAAAAGTGAAGGTAGCCGCGAAGCTCAGGGTCTGTGGGGATATATGCGCAACATAAAAGTTGCGGCTACAACTTGTTATGGAGCTAAATTTGACATCCCTCAATCCTCAGTTTATAATTCTACCAAGCATTAGACGGAAAGTTAGTTAAGAAGTAAAGACTATAAAAATGAAAATTAGCTATGGCAAAGGTTTATATCTAAGGCTGGAGGGAGGGAGACAAACCAGGTATACTGGTGAAATTACACTTGACGAGGTTAAAATTTATATAAATGGAGAAGCTGATTCTTTTATATCCTTGGATAGAATAGAGAAGATAAAAAAAACAAAAAAGGGTATAGAGATGGAGATTGCCCCTTCTTCTTCTTTTTCTTACAAGGTTTTGCTACAAGGAGAAGGGATTAAAAGATTACTCAGTGATCTTTTAATCCTTAAAAGATTTAAAAGAGTATGGATAAATAAATGGAAGGCCAAGGATTTTTGGAGGAGATTCAGATAACTGAAAAAAGGGAACTGAAAAAAAGGAAAAATAAATCTGTTCCCTTTTTTCTTACTCAGAGTGACAACTTTACTATTACAAGGGTAAAATCATCAAATTGAGGTTGATCTTTAGAGAATTCCTCTATTTTCTCCTTTATTACTTTAATTAGCTCAGTAGCTTGCAGATAAGGGTTATCTTTGAGGACTTTGATAAGTCTTTCCATTCCGAATTGTTGGTTATTCTCATCTATCGCTTCAGTAATACCATCGGTATAAAAAATTACAATATCGCCTTTTTTGAGAATAATTTCTTTCTCCTGAAACTGAGCTTCATCAAAAGCACCTAATACTATGCCTGCCATTCTTAACTCCTCACATTCACCTGTGCTTGAATGAAAAAGAAGAGGTGGGTTATGACCAGCATTGGAGATTCTTAAAATTTTACCAGGAGTATCTAAAATAGCATAGAAGACAGTTACAAACATTCCCTCTCTGGCATCATTAGCGATGAGTCGGTTAGCTTTTTCAAGAACAATGTTTGCTTTTAGGTTGCCGATAGCCTGAGCTCGAAGAAAGCTTCGAGAAAGTGCCATAAATAAAGCCGCTGGTAATCCTTTTCCGGATACATCACCTATCACAAGGCCAATTTTACTCTCAGCAACATCAATGAAATCATAAAAATCGCCACCCACTTCTCTTGCTGGTTGACTCATGGCCGCAATTTGGTAGCCTTTAATCTGAGGAGGCTTATCAGGAAGAAGACTTACTTGAAGCCTGTGAGCGATTTCCAGTTCTTTTTTCATGCGCTCTTTTTCAGCCACTTCCTGGTATAATTTGGCATTTTCAATAGCTATTGCTGCATGCACAGCAAAAGAAACAAGTAGATGTTGATCCTCATTGGTGAAAGAAATATCTTTTCTCTTATTGCAGACCTGAATAACTCCAATAACCCTATCCTTTAGCAATAATGGAACACAAAGAGAAGATTTAATCCTAAAACCAGCATTCTTATAAATAGGATTTGATAATAATTCATCTTTATCAATATCATTAATGAAAAGTGGTTTTTTATTTTTAGCTACCCGGTTAGCAATACCTTTCTCTTTCTCTAAGCGCAGTTTTCCTCTTTTTACAATTTTAATTAAACTTTTTGTTGATGAGTTAGATATTTCATCTTCAGAGATCGCCATTGAACCAAGAAATAACTGATTATTTTTTTCATCCATTAAAAAGAGAAATCCCATTTTAGCCTCAAGCACTTCTACAGTTGTATTTATGCATAAATCCAGCACAACATTAATATCAAGGGTAGAGCTTACCTGAACTCCCAGTCGATATAATTTTTCCATTTCATAAATTTTGCGCTCTAACTCAGCATAGTATCTATCTCTCTCAGAGCTTGTTCTTTTTTCCTTTATAAGATTTACTATAATTAGGGAAAAAATGCCGACCCCTATCCCATTGGCAATGATCATAGGTAGGCTAACTTTTTTAACGAGCTGAAGAGCATCAGCAAAAGGTTTAGCTATTAAAAGAGCAAGGAGCATATGAAATGATTCCATAAAAATAGCAAAAAGAACTGCCCATAAAATCCCAATAAACTCTTTCTTTTTAAGTTTATAAATTAAACCACCTAAAAGACCAGAGGTTATAGTAGCCAGAGAGCAAGGAATGTCAGTAAACCCTCCCAGAAAATAGCGATGTATACCGCCAATTAAGCCCGCCCCCAGTCCAATAAAAGGTCCTCCTATCAGACCAGCAATCATTGGACCAAGGTCCCTGATGTTAGCGATAGCTCCGAATATCTTTATTCCACTGTAAGTGCCATATATGGAAAATCCGCCAAAAGCCAATATTAATATTAAACGATCCCAAAAGCCAGGCTGTTTATCAAGGACATTGTTGAGGTATTTTGTTCGGGTTATAAGATAGGCAACAATAGTTACCACGCAGATTTTTTCAACCAGTAAAAATAAAAGCTCAATACTAAAATTTCCCATATTATCTTTTTTTTGACTATTTAGCCGCGGATGGACGCTGATATTTTTCTTTTATTATCAAATATAAGACATTTTCCTAAATAGATTTTAGAAATCCATAGTTAAGTCCATTATAAACTTCTTAAAAACTTTTAAAGAATAATTCTACGCAATCTGTTATTTAAACCTATCTGTGTAAATCTGTGGCTGAATAGTTATCTTTTTTCTTGATTAAAGTTAGCAAGTTATATTTCCCCTTGCGTTCATATTCCATACTGTCCACAAGTCTTCGTATGAGAAAAACCCCCAATCCTCCTATTTTTCTTTCTTCCAGACGGGGAGTAAGGTTGGGTTTTGATAATGTTAAGGGATTGAAAGGAACCCCTTCATCTTTTATTTTCAGAATTAACCTATCCTCATCTATCTGACAATCAATGGTTACCTCACCCACGGATTTTGGATAGGAATAGTTGACTACATTAACATAGGCTTCCTCTACAGCTAAAAAAAGCTCTCTTTCACTATGATTGGATAAACCTATTTCTTTAGCCCATTTATGAACAAAATTATTTACTCTCTCCAGGTTTTCTAAAGAAGCCTTTAGAGTAATGGATGAAGGTATTTTCTTCATTTTTCAAAAACTATTTATCCCTTCCTGATAAGTATTGTAAATTTTGAAAATTTGAGTAAACCCAGCAATATCAAAAACTTCCTTTACGTAAGGTTGAAGACAGCAAAGTTTTATCTGGCCTTCTTTTTTTAATTTCTTAGCCATTGCTAAGAGAACCCTTAATCCAGCACTACTTATATATTCTGTCCCATTCATATCTACAAGCAATTTCTTCATTCCTTGAGATATGGCTGAATTTAGTTTACTTTCCACATCCCCTGCCGAATGAGCATCAAAACGACCATTTAAGGAAAAAGCACAAACTTCTCCTTCTTGTTTTTGAGTTATTTTCATTTAATCTTCCTCCTAAAAATAGATTATTTGGTAATAATGGTATCTTCATCAGTATAAGCTGGACTACAACAATAAAATCACCCCGACTCTACAAACAAAGGAACAATCTGAAATTTCTCTATATCCACCAGTCCTTTATCAGTTAGTTTTAATTCAGGAATAACAGGAAGAGCCAGAAAAGAAAGAGTCATAAAGGGTTCTTTTAGCTTACATCCCAACTCAGTCGCCGCCTGGTTCAACCCCTTTACCTTATCCCTTACCTCCTCCATAGGTCTATCACTCATAAGTCCTGCTATAGGCAAGGCTAAGGAGGCAATTATTTCATCATCCTTAACTACTACTTGACCTCCTCTCATTCTTACCACTTCAATAGCAGCAGTCATCATATCTTCATCTTTTGCTCCCACTATTACTATATTATGAGAATCGTGAGCTACTGAAGAGGCCAGAGCACCCCTTTTTAATCCAAATCCTTTCACCAGGCCAATTCCCACATTTCCTGAAGCAAGGTGTCTTTCTACCACTGCCATTTTTAAGATATCTCTATTAGTATCAGCCACTACCTTTTCTTTTTCCACTTTGGGAACTACTATCAGTTTTTTAGTAATAATTTGCCCTGGAACTACCCGTATCACTTGCACCTTACCCTCTTTAGCTTTAATGTCAAATCCTTTCAATCCCATCCAATCAACATTCATAGAACTTCTAATAATAACCTTAGTCTTTTTAATCTTCTGGGGAAGAATCTGTCCATTTTGTGCAACTAATCTACCATCTTTAAAGACCATCTCTGCTTCAAAATTTTTCATATCTTTTAGCACAACCATATCCGCCTTATATCCGGGAGCTATTAATCCCACATCTGGTAATTTAAAATACTCTGCTGTATTTATAGTGGCCATCTGTATAGCTGTTATGGGGTCAAGACCCAATTTGACTGCCTTTTTAATAAGAAAGTTAATATGCCCTTCCTCTAAAAGGTCCTGAGGGTGGCGATCATCAGTAACAAAAAAACACTTTCTGGAGTTATCGGAATTAATTAAGGGCAAAAGATCCTTAAGATTTCTGGCT
>JAUWJM010000095.1 GCA_030607715.1 Candidatus Aerophobota bacterium | reverse complement strand
TGGCCGGACACTTATCGTAGAGCGAGCGATGTTTGGGGGAGCTATAGGAATAACCTGTATGGGATTAGTTACCAATGTTTATCAGCTTTAAGCCCTTCGTATTTTGCAGGGCGCCCTTACAGGGACAATACCTGCATCTGTAGCCTTAGTTTCTACTATAACTCCTCGGGAAAGATTGGGGTTTAGCTTGGGACTTATGCAAACAGCTGTTTTCTCAGGAGCCTCTATTGGACCCTTATTAGGTGGATTAGTTGCTGATTTTCTTGGTTATCGCTATTCTTTCTATATTACAGGAAGTTTGCTTTTCATAGCTGGTTTAACTGTTCTTTTCCTGGTAAGAGAAGAGTTTCAACCTTTAATTAAGGAAAAAATAGCCAAGGAAGGTTTCTGGAAAAATTCACGGATAATCTTTTCCTCTCGACAATTTTTAGCTATGATTGTTGTACTGTTTTTTGTTCAATTTTCTGGAATGATTGTCTATCCTATATTTCCCCTCTTTATTCAATTTCTTACCAAAGATAGCTCTCGTATAGCCTTCATTACTGGAGTTATGCTGGCCTCAACTGGAATAGCAAGTGCGTTTTCCTCAATAATTATTGGACGGGTTAGTGATAAAGTTGGCTACAAAAATATACTTATTATAAGCACATTAGGAGCAGGAATTTTTTATCTTCCTCAAGCGTTTGTGGGAAACATTTTTCAACTTTTTATGCTAAGAGTAGCATTGGGTCTTTTTGCTGGAGGAATAATACCTACTGCTAATGCTATAATTGGTCTCTCGGTCTCCGAGAAACATCGTGGAAAAGTATATGGGATTACAGCTAGTGCTGCTGCTTTAGGTAATGCTACTGGTCCTATTGCTGGAGGAATAATAGCCTCAACCTTGAGCCTAAGAGCAATCTTTATTTTTACCGCCGCTTTACTTATGGTAACTGGAATCTGGATAGCTATGACAGTTAAAGAGCCAAAAATAGCTAAGAGAGCAAGATGATAGTCAAGATAGTCTGATAGTCCTGTAGTTCTGTAGTCAAGAAAGTCAAAATCAATCCAGATTATAAACCACTGAATCCGCACTAAAATCTCTGGAAAAACACGATCATAAAAGCTATCAATACAACAAAGAAGACAGGCAAAAAAAGTAATTTATATACTCGGGAAAGCTCCGCCTCAAAATAATTTCTTGTTACCACAAGACATAGGTGCACAGGAGAAAGAAGAACTCCTGCAAACCCACCCGCATAGGCTAACATTAAATAAGTTAAATTAGGATTGTTTATTCCAATAAAAGGCAAAAGTATAGGAAAAGTAATTCCTACAAAGGCCTGGGTAATTCCAGCCAGAAGGCCGGTAAAAAAAGGAATAGAAAATAAGGCAATTAAAGGTGAGATTCCCAATTGACTAAAAATATCGGGAATCCTCAACAGTAAATTTGAATTTTCAAGAACTCTTTTAAATACCATTATTGAAACTATCAAAAGAATTATCCTCCAGGATAGGCTATTTTTAAGAATAACGAGCAGTCCTTCCTTCTTTATTTTTGCTGTTATGAGGACAAAAAATACAATTATTAACAAAGATAGTATTAGCTCCAATTTAAGTATTAAAACAAAAAATACAACAGCTAAAATAGGCCAGGCACTAAGAAGAAAATTGTAGATTTCTTTTATAATCCTCCTTTCCTTTTTTTCCAGCTCAGAGGATGACTTATAAGGAATCCTTCTCAATCCAAATATACATCCAGAAAGAATAGCAGCTAATGTCAGAGGTAGTTGAGCAATTATAATTCTTTGCAGGGGAACATTAAAAATTGCACTGGTTAAAATAAGTCCAGGGTAAAGCGGCCAGGTGTACTCCCAGATATGGCGAAACCAATAATTCAGGAAAGTCTTGTCTTCCGCGGTTAACTTCATTTTATTTCCTGATTCCTCTACTATAGGGGCTGAGAGCATTGCCCCTGCAACCACAGGTAAAAGACCTATTAAAGCGGAAGGAATAACTAAGGTTACTCGCCTATCTTTAATAAGTGCTTCAAGAGAAGAGTTAATATTTCTCAAATTTCCGGCCTCATTTAAGAGATTGCCCAGAATAAAGACAAGCAAAATATTTCCCACTAATTTTAAAGTAGTAGGTTCAATAACAGCGAAAAGGAAATTTTCTAAAATTGTAGTGATTTGCATTCCAGAAAAAATTCCCACAAAAAACGAAGCTAAGAGGATAATCAATCCAAGATCAATTTTCTTTTTTATCAATTTTATCCACCAATTTGATAAATCCATTGAACGCCATTATACACAAATACCAACAAAAGGGCAAACTACTCTTGACTTATCTTAAGAATAAGCTATAGTTGAATTTGCCTTGTAACAGATAAGTTTTCTTAAAAATTAAGGACTACCAATGGCTCTTAAGATTTACAATACTTTACATAGTCAAAAAGAGGTCTTTTCTCCTTTAGAAGACAATGAAGTGCGGATGTATGTCTGTGGAGTTACCCTCTATGATGAACTTCACTTAGGGCATGCCCGAGCAGCAGCAGTTTTTGATGTAATTAGAAATTACCTTGAATACAAAGGCTATAAGGTAAACTACGTTACCAATTTTACCGATGTTGATGATAAGATGATTGAACGGGCTAAAAAGTTAGGGACAACTATCTTTGATTTAGCAGGAAAATTCATTGATGAGTACTTTAATCAGATGGAACAATTGAGGATAAAAAGGGCAAATCATCATCCCCGGGCTACCCAGCATATAGGGGAGATAATTAATTTAATAAAACTTCTGGAAAAAAAAGATTTTGCCTACTCTGTTAATGGAGATGTTTTTTTCAGAGTGAAGAAATTTCCTGATTACGGTAAGCTATCTCATCAATCCTTAGAGGAGCTCTTAGTTGGAGCAAGAATTGAGGTAAATGAAAAAAAGGAGAGCTCCTTTGACTTTGCCTTGTGGAAAAAAGCAAAAGAGGGAGAACCTTTCTGGGAAAGTCCCTGGGGCAAAGGAAAACCTGGTTGGCACATTGAATGTTCTTCTATGGCTATGAAGTACTTAGGAGAAAGCATAGATATACATGGGGGTGGTCAAGACCTTGTATTTCCTCACCATGAAAATGAAATAGCCCAATCAGAGGCAGCTACAGGGAAAACTTTTGCCAATTTTTGGATCCACAATGGACTGATAACTATGAATGGGGAAAAGATGGCTAAATCTACAGGTAACTTTCTTACTCTTGCTCAGGCCTTGGGAAAATATCCTGGAGAAGTGATAAGATATTTTTTTTTATCATCTCACTACCGCAGTCCTTTAAACTATAGTGAAAACAGCTTGAAAGAGGCCTCCTCTTCTCTTAATCGAGTTTATAATTTGTTAAATAGAATTGATGAGGAAACAGAAGATACTATCCCTTTAAAAAAAGAAAAGATCCCTTCTCGATTTGAGGAGTTATCCAATAAATTTATCCAGGCAATGGATGATGATTTTAATACTCCAGCAGCTTTATCAGCAATATTTGAGATGGTTAAGTCTGCCAATCTTATTTTAGGGGAACCTTTATCTGAATCCTTGAGGGTTGTTTTATTAGAAATTGGGGGTAAAATAAAATATCTGGGAAATATTCTGGGGCTCTTTCAACAGAAAAGAGGTAAGGAGTTAAATCAAAAAACAGAGGATCTACTCAAGATTTTAATTGGAGTTAGAGCTAAACTTCGCCAAGAAAAGAAATGGGATTTAGCTGATGAAATTAGAAAAAAGTTGGAAGATATAGGGATTCAGTTAGAGGATAAAAAAGAGGAAACTAAATGGAAAATCAAAGCATTAATTAGTAATGTGTAATGAGTGATAAGTAAAGAAGTTTTTTATCCTTCACATATTACTCATTACGTATCACTTTTCACGTCTTAACATTTTGCTGGCGTGGCTTAATGGTAGAGCAGGTGATTTGTAATCACCAGGTTGGGGGTTCGATTCCCTCCGCCAGCTTTAGTAAAAGTATCATTATAATTTTTCCTTTGAATAGTTAAAACTGACCCGGGAAAAATCAAAGTAGTTTTACATAGCCCATACCCTGGGAAATGTAAAAATATAACACAATTCCATTAAAAAACCTACTCTCAAAACAAAAGTGCAAAACACGCTAATTATACGGTTATGGAATAAAGGGGAAAGTACTACCGTTTCAATTATATGGAAACCTAACTTCACATTTGTCCCATAAATGTGAAAAAAAGGAAGAGAGACAACGGCGCATGGATTTAGGATATTGAGGAACATGCTTCATAAAATGAAATTGTGAAGGAACAAGATGAAAATTATAGAAAAGGATGATTACATAGGAAATGTTTTATCTATAGGTTGTAGTAACTGTCAATAAGTCAATTGCGTAAGAATATTACCTTAAAGTTAATTAAGAATCTAAAGAGGAGGATAAAAATGGAAGATGAAAAACTGCGAAAAATTGCCAAAGAAAGGGTTGAGTTTAAACGTCACTTAGCGGTATATATAGTAGTTATCGGTTTTCTTGGACTCATCAATCTTCTCACCTCAAGACACTTTCCCTGGTTTTTGTTTCCAGCTGCCGGATGGGGTATTGGGCTTGTATTCCATTTTTTATCTGCCTATGGGCCCTTAAGCGGAACCATGAGCGTGGAAAAGGAGTACCAGAAGTTAAAAGAAAAAGAGGAGAGGCGCCGCTCCTCATAGAATAAGGTTCTTACTGCCTTACTAAAAGAGGTGTGTTATGACAAAGACATCTATGGGCTTAGATGAGAATATAGCTGGACTCCTTTGCTATGTGATAGGTTGGATAACAGGTATTGTTTTCCTTATATTGGAAAAGGAGGACCAGTTTGTTCGATTTCATGCCCTGCAGTCTATTCTGACATTCTTACCACTCTCTGTTATAGCTTGGTTATTGGGGTGGATACCTTTCGTGGGGTGGGTATTTGCTGGCCTGGTATGGATACTGATTTTCATATTGTGGATTATCCTTATGTTTAAGGCCTATCGAGGAGAAAAATACAAGCTGCCTATTGTTGGTGATATTGCGGAGAAGCAGATAACATAGCTGGAGGCCGGCATGTTGGTATTGAAGGTTTTGGTGGGTTTTCCAACTACGGCTCTTCTTGTCTCGTTGGTGGGATCATCGGATGAGTCCTGTGAGATAGAGGATAAAAGGGAGATGCAATATGGCTGACAAAAAAAATATCTCTAGAAAAAGTGCTGCTGAGAGTTTTGGTGAAATGTTTAGTCAATTTGGCGGTGCCCTCAGTGAAATATTCAAAGACCCTAAGGTAAAACAAAAGGCTCAAGAGTTTACCCAAAGTTCGAAGGAGGCAGCACAAGCTTTTGCAGATAGATTCAAAGACGAAGAGGTAAAAAATAAATTTAAACAAGCGGGGAGAGCGGCCCAGGAGTTTGGCAGGAACGTAGCCGATTATTTTGAGGCTAAGGAGGAGGATACCACCAAGGGAAAGGATGAAAACTATTCAAAAACTGACTTTGATAGGACAATAAATAGGGCTGTTCACTGGGGAAAACAGGTTGGAGCTAAAGGAGATAATTACTTCAAGCGCACAAGAGGACAAAGACTCATCTCCTATAATATTGCTATCGTCTGGAGCTTCATCTTTTTGATCTTCTTTAACTTCTTTCACCAGTACATTGCCTACTATCACTACGAGGTGGTAGAAGGCGTTGGGCAATGGATGAGAGAGCCCCTTTTCACCAAGGAGTTCGGTGCTGTTTTGCCGATTCTGAATGCGGCGTTAATTTTATCCATACTTGGCAATGGCATCCGAATTGTGTTTGATAGATACCTTGTGCACCAAGCCATCTCCATTATCTTGTGTATGTTCGGTCTTGCCACTGTCCTGACTTTTCTTACTGTATTCCCCTTTGATTTTAATGTGATCCCTTTTCCCTATGCCACACAGATTTTGAGTGTTATAGTGGCTATAGTCTTCATTGCCGTGGCCATTGGTCTTGTGGTGGGAATTGTGGTGAGCATTGTACGGGTAGTGGTTGCTGCCATCAAAGGTTAAAGTTGATTACATAAACAATGACAGCATCAGCTTTTCTTACCCCAATTAAATGTGCAGCTTCCCAAAATGGTTGGGTTGCTGAATGAAAGCTAAAAACATAAGGAAATTCCTTTGCTAAATCCTCAAACGGAAAGAATTCATCTTTTGGCCTAAGGACTTCTACTAATGGGTAATTTAAACTTTCATTCTTAACTTCCTCGATGATACCTTTAACCACATATAAATCGGCTGTGTTGGGCGACTGGGAACCGACTATAACAGAATGCCTATATTGAGCTATTTTTATACCCAAGTTGATGCATACTTTCTCAAATTCTTCTTTAGAACTCTTCAGGTTCCAATTCTTAATTTTGCTTTTTTTCCAGCTTCCAAATATAGCTATTTTCATGAGTTTTCACCTCAATAAGCCATTTCGGCTAACGTTCCCGGTGTA
>JAUWJM010000164.1 GCA_030607715.1 Candidatus Aerophobota bacterium | reverse complement strand
GGAATTTTGGGAACAGGAGGGATATTTAGAGGAGCACATTTACCTGGCTACCTTCAAGTTCCCGAAGCTCAGATTGTAGCTATGCAGGATGTTAATAAAGATTCCCTTTCAAATACTGAGCAATCTCTTAAGGTAGCATTTACCAGCAAAAGTGAAGAAGAAGAGAAGAAGGGAAGGGTAGAAGAAGCCAAAAGATGGAAAGATGATTTAAATCAGGTTAAGTTATATGAGAGTGCTGAAGAGATGTTAACTAAGGAGAAACTGGACCTTGTAGATATTTGCACTCCTCCAAATGCTCATGCGGATTTATCTATTCAGGCTTTTAAGAAGGGGATTAATGTAATGTGTGAAAAGCCAATGGCTGTCTCTTATTTAGATTGTTTAGAAGTAGTAAAAGCAGTGGAAGAGACAGGGAAATTTTATCAACATAATGAGAACTGGATTTATGACCCTTCCTGGTATACAGCAAAAAAATTTATTGATGCAGGAGCTATTGGAGAAGTGCTTTTGATTTTCTTAGCTACTGCTCATGGGGGTCCAGAGTGGAGAGGATGGTTCTGGAATCCTGAGGTTTCTGGGGGAGGAGCTTTACTTGATAATGGGATCCATGCTATAACTACTTCCTGGTATTTAGCCGGCTTTGAAAGAAAACCCTTGCGAGTAAAGACAGTAAAACCCTATGGTTTAACTACCCGAATGAAGAAGAGGATTTTAGAAGGCTACTATCAGGATGTGAAAGTGGAGGACGATGCTCATATTATTATAGAATACGAGCCATTAGATTCAAAAGCCTGGGTTACTGCTCATATTGAGGGTTCCTGGTCAGAAAGAGATTCTCAGGATACAGTTATTATTGGAAGCAATGGGAATATGAGTTTTGAGAAAGTAGAAGGAGAAACTATTTTAAGAATTGAAGATCCCTGGGGTAATATCCGCAAGATAAATATAAATAAGACTATAAATTATAGACCGGGAATGAGTAGCTTTGCTGGAGAAATTAAAAATATGTGTAATTGTATCTTAAATAATACTCCTCCTTTTTGTGATGAGAAAATTGGAGCAACTTCTACAGCTTTAGTAGGAGCGGCTTATCTTTCACAAATTAAAGGGATGAAACCAGTTACGCTAAAAGAGTTTGAGGACTACGCTCTTAAATTTAAGGATAAGAAGGATGAACTCATTAAAAATTTGATGAAAGCGGTGGAGACTTAAAAGATGAATACATTTAATTATCAAGAACATATTAAAACTCTTTACAAATCAGCATCTCGTCAGTTTGAATTTTCCGCAAAATCTTTTGATGAATTTGAGAAATGGAAGCTATCTTTTCGACCTTCTTTATTGGAAGCATTAGGTATATCACGAATGGAAGCCAACCTTCGCTACTATCAGCCTACAGCTAAACAGGTTAACTCAAAAGATTTAGGGGATTATATTAGAGAAAAATGGTATCTTATGGTAGAACCTACTGTACCTTTACCCTTTTGGCTTCTTCTCCCCAAGAATAAATCTAAATATCTGCCTTTGGTTCTTACTCCTCATGGTCATAACCATCCTGATCTTTATGTAGGGATAGCCCATAGTGAACAGGAGAAGAAAAGTATTGTGGAAGGTGAGCGAGACATTGCTGTTCAGGCGGTAAAAGAGGGTTATATTGTTATTGCTCCTACAGCACGAGCTTTCGGAGAGACAAAGTTTGAGTTTGAGCATAATAAGGGAAAGGTTAGCTCTTGTCGCACTGAACTTATGCATAATTTACTGGTAGGGCGAACTCCTATTGGTGAGCGAGTTTGGGATATTTCTCGGTTAATTGACTGGGCCCTAACTTATTTAAATGTAGATAAAAAGCGAGTAGCTATTACGGGGAATTCTGGTGGAGGAACAACTTCACTCTTTGCTTCAGCTTGCGATGAGCGGATTACGGTAGCTGTTCCCAGTTGCTACTTCTGCACATTTGAGGATAGTATTGGCACAATTCATCATTGCGAGTGTAATTATGTTCCTGGTATTCTTGAACTGGGAGAAATGTATGATATAGCCGGTTTAATTGCTCCGCGGCCTTTTTGTGCTATTGCCGGAAAAGATGACCCTATTTTTCCTCTTCATGGCGTGCGCTATGCCTTTGATAAGCTAAAACATATTTATGAAGTAGCCGGCGTCCCTGAGCGTTGTGAGCTTTTTGTGGGGGAGGGTGGTCATCGCTACTATAAGCAAGGCTCCTGGCCTTTCATCCGAAAATGGTTTGAAGTATTGTGACCCCTTTTCATTTATTATGATGAAAATAGAAATAGTATAACTTCCTATATACGAATTACAGTACCTCTTTTTGCTGATTCATAACAAGCTAAGATAATCTTGAGATTGTGAAGTCCTTGTTCGGGAGTAAAGGAGGGTTCTTTATCTTCAAGGATGCATCTACTAAAATCTTCTATTTCTGCTTGATAGATATTTACTGGTTCTAAAACAATCTCTTTTTCTTTTGATTCCTCTCTCTTTTGTTCAGCTTCATACTCCTTTTCTTCTTCTATCCTGGCAACCATTTTTCCGGTGGAGCTTTGTCCAATAGTGCCGTAAGCCAGAAGACTTCCCTTGCTTCCATATAGTTCTAATCTATTCTCCGAAGAAGCATCGGGAACATTAAAGCAATTATCTATAACTCCTAATGCTCCATTCTCAAACTTCAATATAGCTACGGCTGTATCCTCCACAGGATATTTCTGCACTAAAGATTCTGTAAAACAGCTTACTTCTACTACTTTCCCGATGAGCATTTCTAATAAATCTATACAGTGACTACCCATATCTATTAAAGAGCCTCCTCCTCCGAGATGAGGGATTTGCCTCCAGGCTTTGGGGATAGGAGGATACCAGCAAGTAAGTTGAGCTCTTCCCATTACTAACTTTCCCAGTATTCCCCTATCTATCATCTCCTTTGCTTTCTGATGATAGATATGATACCTCATCATATAATCAAAGGTTAACTTCACTCCAGTTTTCTGAGAGATATTAATCATTTCCTCGGCTTCTTTTATGCTCCCAGCCATTGGTTTCTCACATAGAATATGTTTTCCCATTTCTGCAGCCATTAGAGCTTGTTGATGGTGAAGATAAGTAGGGGTGGCAATATAAACTGCTTCTATTTCATCATCTTTAAGGATGCTCTTTTCATTAATATAATATTTTACTCCGTATTTTTTAGCTACTTTTTTGACTCCTTCTTTGTTTACATCCATTATTGCTACAAGCTCCGCATTTTTAGCAGGAACAATTCCTTCGGGGATAGTTCTTCTTTGTGCAATTCCGCAAGCTCCTATTACTCCCCATTTTACAGACATTTTCTTCTCCTTTCATTTTATTAAATTTTTGACATTACCTCTTATTGTCAAAACCAGCTATGTCATTTGGCAAGTCAATATTTGTTGACTTTTTATGATTATAGCCGTAGGCTTCAGCCTGCGTTCATTTACGCAACCTAAAGGTTGCGGCTACCAAGAACCAAGAACCAAGAACTGAATTAAGGATATAATCCTCTAATTTTAGTAGCTTCTGCTACTCTTGAAACAGCTAATATATAGGCAGCCATCCGCATATTAACTTTTCTTTCCTGGCTGGTTCTCCACACATTTTCAAAAGCTTTTCCCATAATATCTCTTAATTTAAGATTAACTTCCCTTTCTGTCCAGAAATAGGATTGTAGTCCCTGAACCCATTCAAAATAAGAAACAGTAACGCCCCCAGCATTAG
>JAUWJM010000147.1 GCA_030607715.1 Candidatus Aerophobota bacterium | reverse complement strand
GGAAGTCTTTTTTCTTTACTTCCCACTCTTCATTTAAATTAAATATAGCTAAATTAGCTAACCCCTCTTCCCTGATTCTTCCCCTATCTAAATTTAAAATGCGAGCCGGGTTTACAGTAAGCTTGGCAATAGCTTCTGATAAGGTTAAAATTCCCGGCTTAACCAGCTCCTTTATCACCAAGCCCAAAGATGTTTCCAGGCCAATAATACCAGAAGGAGCTAAGGTATAATCCAACTCCTTTTCCTCAGGAGCATGAGGAGCATGATCGGTAGCAATCACCTCAATGCTTCCATCTTTTAAACCTTCTTGCATAGCACCTACATCATCTTTGCCTCTTAAAGGAGGATTTACTTTGGTATTAGTATCAAAACTTTTCACTATCTCCTCAGATAAAGTAAAATGATGAGGAGTAACCTCGCAGGTAACTTTAATTCCCTTTTTTTTAGCTTCTCTAACAAGATTTAAAGAACCAATAGTTGAAATATGGGCAATGTGAAGCGAGGAATTAGTTAGCCGAGTTAAACAAATATCTCTAAACACAGCTATCTCTTCCGCTTCCTTTGGGATCCCTGGCAGACCTAAAATAGTAGAAATGAATCCCTCATTTATTACCCCATCTTTGCTCAAATCCTCATCCTCGCAGTGAGAGATCAGAGGAAGATTTAGCATTTTAACATACTCTAAGGCTCTGCGCATAAGATGAGCATCCCTTACCCACTTTCCATCATCGGAAAAACTAACTGCCCCTGCCTTCCTCAACCTATCCATTTCTGAAAGAGTCTCACCCTCCTCATTTTTACTAATAGCAGCTATGGGCAGAACTTCTACCACTCCTTCTTTTTCTGTCTTTATTAAAATATAGTGAACTAAAGAGGGGTCATCTATAACAGGATAAGTATTAGGCATACAACACACAGTGGTAAATCCTCCTCGAGCAGCAGCTAATGTTCCACTTCTGATAGTTTCCTCATCCTCTCTTCCCGGATCCCTTAGATGAGCGTGCATATCTACCAGCCCTGGAACAACTATACTACCTGTGGCATCAATTATCTTTTTTGCTGAGAGATCAATATTCTTGCCGAGCTTTACAATTTTTTCTCCCTGGATAAAAATATCCAGAATCTCATCAGTAGTACTTGCCGTATCCACCACCCTTCCCCCTTTAATCAAAAGAGACATTTTTACCTCGCGTCTGGCAGGTCTAAAGACCTGCGCTACTTACTTATTACTTACTTCCTAATAACAGATAAAGAACAGCCATCCTTACTGCTACACCATTGGTTACCTGATCTAAAATAACGCTTCTTTTCCCATCAGCAAGAGTAACCGGAAGCTCAACTCCTCTATTTACAGGCCCAGGATGCATTATTATCGCTTCTGATTTAGCTAAACTCAATCTTGCCTCATTTAAGGAAAAAAATTCCCTGTACTCACGCAAAGAAGGGAAAAAACACCTATCTTGTCTTTCTCTTTGAATTCTCAACATTATTATAACATCAACTCCTCTTATCGCTTCCTCAACTGAATAAAAAACTTTAACTCCTGTTTTCTCAATTTGGGGAGGGATAAGAGTGGAAGGCCCACATATTCTCACCTTAGCACCTAATTTTCCCAGAGCCCATATATCAGAACGGGCTACCCGGGAATGAGTTATATCTCCTATTATAACAACCTGCAAATTTTCGAATTTCCCCTTTTTTTCCCTAATAGTGTAAAGATCAAGTAAAGCTTGAGTGGGGTGCTCATGAGAACCATCCCCAGCATTAATTACCGATACAGGTAAATTCTTAGCTAAAAGATGGGGAGCTCCAGGAGTAGAATGACGAACAACAAAACAGTCAACCCTCATAGCCATAATATTTTTAACTGTATCTAAAAGGCTCTCTCCCTTAACTACGCTACTATTGGT
Source organism: Candidatus Aerophobota bacterium (assembly GCA_030607715.1). The sequence continues at coordinate 2,468 of JAUWJM010000147.1, read as the reverse complement.
GGAAGAGATACTCACCACATCAGCACTAAGCCTCTTTGCCGCCAGTTCAAAGGATATTCTTGTTCGAGTGCTGGGCTCAAAAAAAAGATTAGCCACAGTTTTCCCTCTTAAAGTAGGAACTTTCTTTATGGGACGATCCAGAATTTGACGAAAAGATTTAGCTGTATCCAAAATAAAGTATATTTCTTCAGAGGTAAGCTCCTCTATCCCTAAAAGGTCTTTTCGCTCAAAACTCATTTTCACTCCTTTTCAAAAGCGACACTTCCTCCTTTCCATCTATCTCTTCTACTTTAACCTCAATCATCTCCTCAGAGGAGGTGGATATTTTTCTACCTACATATTGAGGTTGAATAGGAAGTTCTCTATGTCCTCTGTCTATTAGTACTGCCAGTTCAACTTTTTGAGGGCGCCCCAAATCTAACAGGCTATCTATAGCTGCTCTTACAGTTCTACCTGTATAGAGAACATCATCCACAAGTATTATTTGTGCATCATCAACAGAAAAAGGGATATCTGTGCCTCTTGCTATTGGTTGATAGGCTATTCGGCTGAGGTCATCTCGATAAAAGGTAATATCTATACTTCCAATGAGAACACCTTTCCCTTTGATCTTCTCTATTATCTTACTTATTCGCTTTCCCAGAACAGTTCCTCGGCGCTGAATGCCTACTATACATAAATTCTGAACATCCCTGTTTCTCCTCGAAATATCCTGGGAAAGTTTTAGAATAGCTTTCTCCATTTGCTCTTTATTCATTAATTTCATTTTTCTTATAAAAAACCCTCCTCACCGGCGCAAGGAGGGTCTTCCCTGTAAAAAAATTTTCTTTTTTATTCATTTATTTTGTCATTTAACTGTGTTATTATAATCCCATTAAAAATTTTCGTCAAGGATAATTTAACTTTCCCTTGTCTTGTCTTTTAACTAATATGATTTATAATTGTAATAGTTAAAATTTTTAAAAGCCAAACTATTGCCCCTGGGGGGGAAAGTGTCAGATATGCTGAAAAGTTTAAATCCGGAGCAGGAAAAAGCAGTAACCTATGAAGAGGGACCTCTTTTAGTTGTTGCTGGAGCAGGAACAGGAAAAACTCAAGTTATAACCATCCGTATTGCCCATCTTATAGCTACAAAAAAAGTTAAGCCAGAAGAGATTCTTGCCTTAACCTTTACCGATAAAACAGCCCTGGAAATGGAGGAGAGGGTAGATGTTTTGGTTCCTTATGGGTATACAGATTTCTGGATTAGCACCTTTCATTCTTTTGGAGATAAAATCTTGAAAGAAAATGCTTTTGAATTAGGTCTTTCTCCTGATTTTCAGGTTTTAACTCCTCCCGAGCAGATTATCCTTTTTCAAGAACATCTTTTTAAATTCCCCCTTTCCTATTATCGTCCCTTAGGCAACCCAACCCGTTATATTTCTGCTATCCTTACCCTTATTTCCCGAGCTAAAGATGAGGATGTTACTCCTGAGAAATATATAGACTATGCTCAAAAATTAAAGCAAACCTCAAAGGATAATCCAGAAAATGCCGAACTTGCAGAGATAGCTATAAGAGAGCTTGAAGTTGCTCAAACCTATCAAAGATATCAAGAACTTTTAGCTCAGGAAAATAAGGTTGATTTTGGAGATTTGATAACTCTCATCCTTAAGCTTTTTAGAAGGCACCCTGCTATTTTAAAACGTTACCAGAGACGTTTTCGCTACATCCTGGTTGATGAGTTTCAGGATACTAACTATAGCCAATTTCAACTGGTAAAGCTCTTAGCCAAGGAGCATCAGAATATCACTGTTGTAGGAGACGATGATCAATCAATTTATAAATTCCGTGGCGCGGCTATAAGTAACATTTTAGGCTTTTTAGATACCTATCCTCAGGCCACTCTGATAGTTTTAACTAAAAATTACCGTTCTCCTCAATCTATTTTAGATTCAGCTTACACACTGATTAATTACAACAATCCTGATCGCCTGGAATTTAGAAACAACATTGGTAAGCATCTAATTGCCCAGAAAAAAGAGAAAGGGATAGTGAAGCATCTGCACTGTGATACCCTTCTTTCCGAGGCTGAAAGAGTAGCTAATTTAATTAAAGAAAGAAGAAAAGAAAAGGGCTATCACTGGAGTGACTTTGCCATCTTAGTAAGGGCAAATAACAGCGCCGATCCTTTTCTTCGAGCTTTAAATATGCAGGATATTCCCTGGCGATTTTCTGGGAATGAGGGTTTATACGATAGAGAAGAGATTCGTCTCTTAATTTCCTTTTTAAGAGTAATAACTAATCCTGAGGATAGTGTTAGTCTGTACTATTTAGCTTCCTGCGATATTTATGAACTTCCGGCTAAGGACATTACCTTCTGTATGAACTATGCTACTCGCCAGAATCGCTCTCTTTTCCATGGTTTTTCTCACATTCCCGAGCCCTCCCCTCTGGAGGAAGAAATTTGTCAGGAAAGTAAAGCTATC
>JAUWJM010000114.1 GCA_030607715.1 Candidatus Aerophobota bacterium | reverse complement strand
TGTTTTGCCTTTTGAAAAGCATCTTTCATAAACTTTTGCTTTAGAGCTAAAATTTCATTCTTTCCTTCCATTTTAGCCTTGATTAATTTTTTTCTTTCCTCATCCTCAGCTTCTTTTTTAAATTTCTTCAGTAATCTTTTCTTTTTTTCCTGAGCTTCTTTTAAGGCTTTATCAGTGATCCTCTTTTTTTCTTTTTCCGCCTCTAAGGTTAATTTCTCAATTTCTGTGCTAACTTTTTTCTCAATATTTTTTAGTATATCCTCTAAACCCATTGTTATCTCCCCATAAATATTAAAGTTTTATTCCATTAACTATGAAAATGGTGACAAGTAAGCCCAGTACCGCATAAAACTCTACAAAAACAGCTAAAACCATAGCTTTCATTGAATCGGCTGGTCTTTTTACTGTAAGTCCTATACCAGCAGCACAAACTTTTCCCTGATGAATAGCAGAGACGAGACCGAGAATGGCTATGGGAAGAGCAGATAAGAAGAGACCCCATCCCTGGGCAAGGTTAAGTTCAGCTGGAGGCCCGCCTATCAGATTGATCTTCATCATTATGAGAAAAGAGGCTATGAAACCATAAATTCCCTGAGTTCCAGGTAAAGCAGTGAGAATGAGATACCGGCCAAAGTTTTCTGGGTCCTCAGTCATTGCACCTGCACTGGCCTGTCCGGCATATCCAATTCCAATGCTGGAACCTATCCCAGCTAATCCTACAGCTAATCCTGCTCCTAATAGAGCTAAAGCTAAACCATAAGTCATTCTACTCTCCTTATTTTTTTGTAATAGTTTTCTTTAACTTTTTTATCCGGTCTCGATAATCGGCTGCAAATTCAAATTCTAAGTTTTCAGCCGCTAATTTCATCTTCTTTTCCAATATCTTGACTAAACGAGGTACCTCTGCGGGCGGAACATACTCTTCTTTTTCCTCTTTTACAGCTAATTTCTCATATCTTTCACTGGTATAAGTTTCAATATCAGCTAAAATGGCCTTTTGAATAGTTTGAGGGGTAATATTGTGCTCTTTATTGTACTGGAGTTGAATTTCTCTCCTTCTCCCGGTTTCCCTAATAGCCCTCTCCATAGAAGAGGTGGTCTCATTGGCGTAAAGTATTACCTCGCCATCTACATTTCGAGCAGTTCTACCTGCTGTTTGAATTAGGGAAGTTTCTGATCTTAAAAATCCCTCTTTATCAGCATCTAAAATAGCTACCAGAGAAACTTCAGGAAGATCCAGTCCCTCTCGCAGAAGATTAATACCAACTAAGACATCAAATTTCCCCAGCCTTAATTCTCTTAAGATTTTAGATCTTTCAATAGTTTGTACCTCTGAGTGAAGATACCTCACCTTTACTCCAAGATCATCAAGATATTCAGTTAAATCCTCAGCCATTCTTTTAGTTAAGGTAGTCACCAGAACCCTTTGCCGTTTTTCTACCCTTTTTTTAATCTCTTCTAAAAGATCATCTACAGGTGCAGTAGCTGTTTTTACATTCATCCTGGGATCTACCAAACCTGTAGGCCGAATAATTTGTTCTACTATTTGTGAGCTTCTCTTAAACTCATAAATAGAGGGTGTAGCTGAGATATAGATTGCCTGATTAGTTAAACTCTCAAATTCGCTGAATTTTAAGGGACGATTGTCATAAGCTGAGGGAAGACGAAAACCATAGTTTACCAAATTATCTTTGCGTGATCTGTCCCCTCCGTACATAGCATGCAGTTGAGGAATAGTTTGATGGAATTCATCTATAAAGAGCAGGTAGCCTCGAGGAAAATAATCCAACAAGCAAAAAGGCCTCTCTCCAGGAGCTCTTCCATCAAAGTAGCGGGAATAGTTTTCTATACCTGTGCAGTAGCCAATCTCTTTTATCATCTCCAGATCATAATTAGTTCTTGATTCCAGTCTCTGAACCTCCAGTAATTTACCTTCCCCCTGAAGTTTTTCTAATCTTTGTTTTAGCTCTTTCTTAATGGCATCCAGAGCATAGTTTACCCTATCAGGAGGAGCAAGATAGTGAGTAGCCGGATAAATATAAATCTCATTTACACACTTCCTCACCTTTCCAGTGAGAGGATCAAAAAGACAGAGCCTCTCCACTTCATCTCCCCACAGCTCTATTCTAATTGCATTTTTCTCATAGGAGGGGAATATCTCAATTAAATCACCCCTTACCCTAAATTTCCCCCGGGAAAAATCAATGTTATTGCGCTCGTATCTTATCTGCACCAGTTTTTTAAGGATCCTCTGGCGAGATATCTCCTCTCCCACTTTAACTTTTAAGAGCATCTCTTTATAATCCCGTGGAGAACCCAACCCATAAATGCAGCTCACGCTGGCTACAATTATGGTGTCAGGACGTTCCAGAAGGCTTCGAGTTGCTGAGTGACGCATCATATCAATTTTTTCATTTATGGAAGCATCCTTTTCAATGTAGGTATCAGTTTGAGGAATATAAGCCTCGGGCTGATAGTAATCGTAATAGGAGACAAAGTACTCTACCCTATTATCGGGGAAAAGAGAGGAGAATTCGCTAAACAGTTGAGCAGCTAAGGTCTTGTTGTGGGAGATTACCAGAGTGGGCTTTCCTATATTTTGGATAACATTAGCTACAGTGAAAGTCTTCCCGGATCCTGTCACCCCTACTAGAGTTTGTTCTTTGTCCCCTTTCAAAATTCCCCTGGTTAGTTTCTCAATAGCCTGGGGTTGATCTCCCCGGGGTATTAAATGGGTAATTAGCTGGAAATGAGTGTTTTTCATTTTTTTGATGTATAGGATATTTATAAATTATCAAGGGCGACTAAACTCGTCCCCACCCATAGAAGGGCTCCTTATTTTATTGGGTAGGGGAGGCTTTAGCCTCCCATTTTCTTGAATAACTCTCTATACTCGGGGACAACATCAGCGGAGAAGCTCTCGATTCCCTCACGGGTTTTAGGATGCTGCATCATCTCCTTGATTACAGCAAAGGGTATGGTAGCAATATGAGCCCCAACTTCAGCTATTTCTCTTACCTGTCTTGCATTTCTCATACTGGCAGCTATTATCTCGGTTTTTATTCCGTAGTTCAGGTAAATAGTTACAATACTTCTTACCAGATCAAATCCACTTCCAATTACATTGTCTTTTCCCGAATTAGCTGCCTCTTTTATTTTTCTGTCCTGGTAGATAACATTAATTTCTTCATTGAAGTAATCTCCCAGATATTCCTCAAAATTATTCTCACTGATTCTCTCTATTAATTCTGAGTCAAAGTAATCTCTTTTAGCGAAACTAATCCCCAGATTTTTCCTTATATAATCATCTACTCTTCCAGCAAAGGGACTGGCATACATAGCTCCTGCTTTAGCTGCTAAAAGAGCCTGCTCTGGAGTCATTATTAAAGTACAATTAATGGGGATGCCCTGAGCGCTAAGTTTTTTTATAGCTTTTAAACCTTCATAATTATCCAGGGGGGAATTGTTAGTAGAAGTGTTAATGGGGACTTTTATTACTACATTTTGGACAACTGGGTTAAACTTTTCATACAACAGTAGTCCTTCTCGGACCATTTCCTTACCGGTTAAACTAATTACCTCCAGGCTAACTGGTTTTTCCTTGCCAGCAACAGTGCATATCTCTTTAATGTAGTCAGCCATATTTACATTCCCGCTCTGCAATTTCTCTGCATCCACAGCTTTTTTTATCAATGAAGGATTGGTAGTTACTCCATTCACTATTCCCCAGCTGCAGGCTTCTTTAATTTCGGATAGTTTTGCCGTATCCACGAAAATTTTCATTTTTTCTCCCCTCATAAGTTAATTTTTATTACTCCAACTTCTCTAAGAGTTGGAAATAGCTTTCTCTGCTCATTCCTGCTGTTCTCATATTATTCTTTATTATAAACACTGGTACTTCTGGCCAATCAGGTATAACGATGGGTCTTATAACCCCTTGTTTTGTATAAACATAATGGTCACCTTCGATCCTAACGCAATTAAATCCAGCTTTTTCAAATACTTTTCTCAATTTACTTGCTGGAATTGGAGCTATTCTAGGCATTTATTATAGACCTGCAAGCTCCGTTGCGACAAGTTTTGGTGGTAACCATTTGCCATTTGTGTCCTTCTTGTAGTTAGCTTCCTCAAGTATATCTTCAAGGGTACCCATCTTTTCCGCCTCTTCAAGAAATAGTTTTATAGCGGTTTTGAGCATTTTCTTAGCGTGCTCTACAGTGTTTCCACAACTTGAAATATCAAGCTCAGGACAATAAGCAACGTAACTTGTATCTTCTTTGAAAACAATCATATCGAACTCAATTTGTATCATTTTCCCTCTCCTTGTATAAGTTCTTAAGATATATTCATAACACTTTTACTGGTTCAGTCAAGAAGCTTTGCTGTCTACAAATTTTTCTTATCTGTTGAAAGATTTGAAGATAAGCTTCACTTTTGTAATCTGGATAAGTCCATTCCAGGGGTTTAAAGCCCTTGCCCTTTTCGTATCTTAAGGCTACCTCTGCGTATATCCCTTTCCCTAAATAAATCCGATGAGCATAATTTTTGGTAGTGGCTAAAACTAATTTAGCAAAAGATAAATAGCCCGGATCAATATTTATGCACCTCCGTTTGGAATTAGGGTATAGAAAGAATTGCTCCAATTCATTGGTAAATAATTTAACTTCGGCAATTTCTTTAGGATCAATTAATGAGCGGAAGCTAAGAAATTTTCTTTTAAGATTTTTGCCCATTTCACTCTCATAGTGTCTGGTATAGGTGAAGGGAAGGGAAAAGCTTTGAAAGTCAATCAAACCAAATTTTTGCTCCATTTTTCCCTCCACCTTTTTAAACAGGTCTTCTTTCGCCGAAATCATACCTACAATTAGTTTTACCAAAAAAGGTGGCTTAATCTCTCCCATTTTTTTCTCCAAAATAGGTAACAGTTTAGCTTTTCTAAAACTTTCCTCTTTTCTCTGGCAATTGTAGTTGCCCAATTTATTGGACGAATTTAATGCGCCGATAAATCGGCAAGCTACAGCAATGACGAATGAAGAATCACACATTTTTTTAGTAACACTTACCTATTACCAAAATAGTTAGATTATTCTCATATTAACACACCCATTAAGTTGGTCAAATTTCCACTTGGTGCATAAGAATTTATAAATTGTCCAAGGGCAGCTAAAAATGTAGCTCAAGCCTTTAGACCCAAAGGTCTATAGCTCCTTATTGGTAGGAGAGCATCTCACTTCCCATTTTTTGACAAAATTTTTTCATCTGTTATTTTGTATAATGATAACACATTTCAAGGTTTGGGGTCAGGTGTAAAAATTTTACAATTATATATTGATAAAACCATAACAAAATTAAAATAAATT
>JAUWJM010000134.1 GCA_030607715.1 Candidatus Aerophobota bacterium | reverse complement strand
ATGCACCTTTCAAAAGATAAGATTAAGGGAATTCACATGGCCGCACCTATCGATGATATCGGTAAGATAAGTGTACCTGCTGAGATTCTCAGCAACCCCGCTCAGCTAACTAAAATTGAATTGGATATGATTAAAACTCACCCCCAGGTCGGTTATGATATATTAAAGACAATAGAATTTCCCTGGCCAGTTGCGCAAATCGTGCTTCAACATCACGAAAGAATGGATGGTTCTGGATATCCTCAAGGTTTATCGGCTGATAATATTCTTCTGGAAGCACGAAGCTTAGGGGTAGCTGATGTGGTTGAGGCCATGAGTTCACGCCGGCCTTACCGGCCAACCCGGGGAACAGATAAAGCATTGGAGGAGATCTCCAAAAATAAGGGCGTTCTCTATGATCCCCAAGTCATAAATGCATGCCTAAAGCTTTTTACCAAAAAAGGATTTAAGTTTGAATGAGGTGTACAGTGAGATTCCAAATTCACATACGCACAATAAATGCTCTCAAGCACAGGATCTTCTCCCTGGAGGGTTCAATTGAGCAGGAGTGAAACTGAGCCAAATTTCCCGAAAAATGGAGATTACTATTTTCCCTGCATTATGAGGGAGGAGTGTTCGAGGAAATGGAAGATTTATCTACTTCTTCTATTGAGTGGTCTAAGAACCTGCAAAGTTAGAATTCCTGCTATAGACCTGAAAGTTCTTTGATAAGTTTATAAGAAAATAGCCGAGAAAGGCAAACCATTTGAAAGGATGGGACGCAAAGCCACAGGTCCGAAAGGGCAGCTGGGCTACCGAAGTTATATTGGCGATAAAGCCAGTAAAGCCCATCCTTTCGATATGGAAGAATGGGCTTTTTTATTTGGGATTTAGCAAATATGGAGAAAGCCCAATTTAGAGGAATAGAGTAGGATGAGATTTTAAAAACAGAGGAGGTGAGAAATAAACAAATCAAGAGAACGACAGTCAATAGCATGGCAAGGTTGTAAAAAACAAAAAAAGATAAGGAGATAAAAAAAATGAAAAAACTCATAATAGCTTTATTGGTAGGAATGTTGAGTTTAGGATTAGCTGGAATGGTATATGCTGGCGAGCAAGATATTACGAGCACAATCGCAACTTAAATAGCGATTACCACAGACCCTACTAAACTTGAAGGTGTGAATATCACATCTGCCGGTGATTGGGAGGATGCCAGCAAGACAATTATAATAGCGGCCAATTGTCCATACGATCTCAATGTTAAGGTTTCAGAGACAGCGGACCCGGCATCAGAAACAACGGTAGATATATACATGACTGCTAATAATACTGCTAATACAGACCTGGGAAGTGAATTCAAGCTTGGTTACTGGTCCGCTACCGGTGCGGCTACCAGTACGGACAGCACACTGACCTACGCTACAGCGATAGCTACTACAGACACGATATTCGTAAGTTGTCCCACGGATATAGAAGACGGCTCAGATACCTTAGGAATAAAGTATAAACAAACTATCGCTCTGTCCGATCCTTCCTATAATGTTACAGGCGTTCAGCTAACTTACACAATTAAGCTCACCTGGACAGCATCGGTTGATATATCATAAAATAGAACTGGTGTAGTATAGGGGAAGCGTCACTTTGAGTTTAACTAAGTGGCGCTTCCCTCTCTCTGCTTTTTAACTTAAAAGAGATAAACTTTCACGAAAGATACATTACAGGAGGTATCTGATGATTATGAAGATAATAAAAAGAAAAGCTTTTGTAACCATTTTAGTTTTATTTTGTAGCTTGTGTTTACCAGGGGCAGTAGCTCACGCTGGCTTTGGCGTATCTCCAGCAAGTTTCATCTCTGATTTGCCTGAAGCTAAAAGTTTTTCAACTACGGTGACAAATATCGGAGAGGATCCCATCAACATAGTCATCATTCCTGCTGGATTAAAAGTGGGTCCCAGGGGAGGAGTTAGATCTCAAGAGTCCCAAAAGGACCTAAAAGCAGCATCCAGGGTATTTCACCCTGACCCTGATAAATTTGCGCTTGCCCCCAAAGCATCAAGGAAGGTAACTATAAGTGTAACTCTTCCAGAGAATGCTAAAGGAGGAATTTATGGGACAATCCTGGTAGTTTCCGAACCTCCGAAATTAAAGGGTAGTGGAGTGATCAATGTTGCGCGGATTGCTATACCCGTTTTGTTTTCTCTGCCTGGACCTTCAAGGAAAGCTGGGAAGGTAACAAAAATAGACCTTTTACAAAAGGAGACCGGTGCGCCCATTGAGATAAAGACTATGTTTAAAGATACCGGCAATATTCACTTTCGTGTTACAGGGAAGGCTTTTATTGAAAGTGAAGCTGGCAAGCAGTTAGCTGTACTATTACTTGGAACACACAGCGTATTACCTACAGGAGATGATAGGCTTTTTTCTGCCAATTGGAGACCAGAAAAGTTGTCTATTGGAGATTACACAGTAAGAGCTGAAATGCAGATAGAGGATGGTCCCAAGGTGGTCAAAAGCAAAACCTTTCATGTTATCTCTCCTCATAAGGTTCTCCAATTAGGAGGAGAAATCGTGGATTTTTCAGCACCCAAGGTAGCTCAAAATAAACCCATCCCGTTTAAATTGGTCTTTTTTAATAAATCAAATGTAAAACTTTTACCTGAAGGAGAAATAGAGATTAAAGATAATAAGGATAATTTAATGGCAGCTGCAGCTATTGTTGCAAGAGAAAGAATAGCTCCTAAAAGCAGTGGTGAGCTAAGAGCTACTCTGGAGCAGGGACTATCTCAAGGTGAGTATACGGCAACAGTCAAACTTGCATATGGTCTACTGGAATATAGCGAGATGAGGGTAGTTAAAGTGCAAACTAAACTCACAGTTATAGAGAAGGAGATAATTATTGCCGGGAAGATTGCTGAATTTTCTGTAGATTCAGTAAAATCCGGCGAGACAATCATACCTGAGCTATTTTTTGAAAATACCGGGAACACTGATTTTAGTGTGGAGGGATTGATTGAGCTTAAAAACTCTAAAGGGAAAACAGTTGGTCAAATACCGGTTAATAGAACTCTTATCCCTGCGGAAATAAGCAAAAGAATAGGTGGGAGCTGGAGCGGAAATCTTCCCCCGGGTTTGTACAAAGCAGTTGCTACTTTGATTTACGGGGAAGGGAAGATGGTTACTAAAGAAACCTCTTTTCTGGCAAAGTAAGCTTTGCTCGCTTTACCAAGCTTGAGCAGGGAAAATAAAAATGAGGATAACAAGAAAGTTATCTTTAAATAGTAATTTGTTCATTAAAATAAGCTTGATAGCCTTATTTTTCCTTGCTCCTCTTGTTTTTTACCCCTGGGGGACCACCTTCAGTATCACCAAAAATACGGTAGCAGAGCTTATTATACTTATTATTGGTGGTATCTGGTTAATTAAACTAATAGAGAACGGGGACTATCATCTTCTTAAATCCTCCCTGACTTTCCCCATCCTTGTTTTTACCGCAGCTATATCTATATCTTTGTTGCAAACAAATTCTATGTCCGATAGCTTAAAAGAGCTTGCTCGCTGGGGCAGCTATGTTTTAGTGTATTTTATAATTATTTCAACTGTTTCAAAAAGGAAATGGGTTATCTCTATTTTAATAACTGTTTTATTAGCTGGTTTTATAGCTTCCCTCTATGGCATTTTCCAGTTTTATGGGATTGATTTTTTCTTCTGGAGAGAAGTTCCTGGAAGGACTCGCCTCTTTTCAACCTTTGGCAATCCCAATTATTTAGCAGGATATTTAGCCCCAAGCATTCCGCTCACCCTTGTCTTATTTTGTTTAGTCAGGGCCAAATGGCAGAAAGTCCTTTGTGAAGCAGTTATTATTGTCTTATATACGGGCCTTTTGATGACCCTTTGTAGGGGAGCCTGGGTATCTTTATTTATATCCGTAATTTTTATCCTGATAGCCTTATTAGCTTACCAAAGAATAGCTTTTTTTAAAATTAATAAAAACTGGCTAATAATTTTAGCTGTCCCTCTTGTGATAGTTACTATAATTTATTCAACTTCTAATCCTTTAAATCTGAAAGACACAACTGTTATCCAAAGGGTAAGTTCTTCAGTTGAGCAATCCTCCTTTAAACAGAGGTTTTTAATCTGGCTTTCTACTATTGAGATGATAAGAGAGAAGCCTTTTTTAGGAATAAGCATTGGCACCTTTGGAGTTCATTATCCAGAATATCAGGGACGAGTATTAAGTAAGGAGAAAAATAAAGGATATATACCGGCAGCCAATAAATCCATCAATGCTCACAATGATTATTTGCATCTTTGGGCCGAAGTAGGAATTGTAGGATTAATCTGTCTTATCTGGATAATTATTGCTTTTTTTAAAATATGTTTTTTATCCTTAAAGAAACCGAGATTGTTTCCTCGCTTCGTTCCTCACAATGACAAAGACTTGGCAGGTCTAAAGACCTGCGCTACATATTTTGCTCGCAATGACAGGTTAGGAAAGGGAGATGATTTTCTCTTGATTGGTCTTATGGGTAGTGTTTTAGCTATCCTCATCCATAGTTTTTTCAGCTTCCCCTTTCATATTATTCAAAATGGTCTTCTCTTCTGGCTGATGTTAGCTTTATCCACAGTAATTGTGAGAAAAAAGGGAATTTTAACAAAGGAAAAGGAGGGAAACTGCATTGAGGAAAGATAGCGCCAAAAAACCAAATGGCTATGAGTTAAATATATCTTTACGAAGGGGTGTTCAAATTGGAGTAATT
>JAUWJM010000153.1 GCA_030607715.1 Candidatus Aerophobota bacterium | reverse complement strand
CAACTTCTCGGTGAAAATCCTTAGCTACTGTAATTACTCCTTTTTCTCGAAAGAGTTGAAAATTTCCAGGAAAAGCTAAGGAATAGCAAAAGAAACATCCTATCCCACATCCATTGTAAGGGTTGATAAGCATTCGCTCAGAAGTGCACTCTCTTTTCCCTGGCCACCAACCATGAAGCTCCTTTTTAGTGGGAACAAGTATATGAGGATGAGGAGAATCTAAAACCTGATATTCCTTTTTATTAATTAATATATTCATTGGTACCTTTACATATAATTGTTACATAAAATCATTAAGCTTTTTTTCGACAAAACTAAAATAGCCTTTTTTACCAACAATAATATGATCTATAACTCGAATATCCATTGTGCGTGCTGCCTCAGCAATGGCAGAAGTAATTCTTTTATCCTCATCAGAGGGTTGAGGATATCCACTGGGATGATTATGGGCAAGGAGTAATCCTGCAGCGTGATGAGTTAAGGCAGATTCTATTATGCGTCTTGGGTAAATTATTGCTCTATCAACTGTTCCCTCATGGACGATCTCACTGTTAATAGCCTCATTTTTAGTGTTTAAATAGATAACCATAAATGCTTCATGGGATAGGCCGGCTAATTTTACCCGGGCAAAATCTACCGCTAATTGAGGAGATGAAAGCAGATCCCTTTTTTTCATTTTTTCACCAAGGTATACCCCAAAGCTCTCCTTTATCACCTGTATAAGGACAGCGGATGTTGAACCTAAACCAGGAACATCTCTTAGTTCCTCTAAACTGGCATCAAAAACACCATTAAAGCTATCAAATCGTTTAATAAGGTCCTTAGCAATTGGTTTTATATCCTTACGGGGAATAGAATAGGTTAAGAGAAGTTCAAGAAGCTCATAATCGTGTAACCCTTTTGATCCTGCCCTCTCAAAGCGTTTTCTAAGACGCTCTCTATGACCTAAATAATGAGGTTTAACTTTTTTGTTCATAATTATTATTTAATTTACCAGATCAAAGCTGTCTTTTAATCCAGCTATTTTCCCTTCAAAAATTTTCCCTGGAGAATGGGATTGTTGAAGAAGAATCTTCCCGTCTATCTCAGGAGCCTGAAATTCAGTATGTCCCTCTTTTTCTTTGTCTACTAAAATAGGATAGTTTTTCCCTACTCTTTGCTCATTTTTTTTCTGGGTTATAAAGCTTTGCAACTCCATTAATTTTGAGTATCTATCCTCTTTAGTTTTCGGACTAACCTGGTGATTTAAAGAATAAGCAGGAGTACCCTTTTGGGGGGAATAAACAAATGCCCCTAACCAATCAAATCTTATTCTTTCCACATCTTTCAAAAGTTTAGTAAAATGACAAGCTTCTTCCCCGGGGAATCCTACCATTAAAGTGGTGCGTAAAACAATTTTAGGAATTTTTTCCCTCAACTTCTCAATTATTCTCAAGGTGGTTTCAAAAGAAGGTCTTCTCATCTGACGGAGTATAGCATTATGAGTGTGCTGAAGAGGAAGATCAACGTAACGACAAACTTTTTTCAAATTGACTAAGGTGTGAATAAGGGAATGAGTAAAATGAGCAGGATGGGTATAAAGTATCCTGATCCATTGAATTGAATCAATAAGTTCTAACTCCTTTAAAAGCGAAGATAAAGCGTATCTTTCCCCTTTATCTTGTCCATAAAAAGTTATATCCTGAGCTATTAAAATTAACTCCTTTACCCCCATTCGGGCTAAATTTTTAGCTTCTTTAATAACATCTTTTAAAGATCTGCTCCTGAATTTTCCTCTAAGCTTAGGGATAAGACAGTAAGAACAGTTATTGGAACATCCTTCAGCAATTTTGAGGTAAGCATAACCAGGAGGAGTACTTACCAGTCGAGCCCAGTTGGAATTGTAAAGAAAAACTGGATTATTAACAGAAAATACTCGCTGACCTTGAATTACCTTCTTTAGCGCTTCATTAATTTGATAAAAATCAGCACTTCCTAAAAGAGCATTTATTTCAGGAAATCGCAGGAAAAGCTTTCTTTTCTCGAGCTGAGGGAGACACCCGCAGACAATTAGTTTCTGGGAAGGTGATTTTTGAGAAATAACTTGACCGATAACCTGATAACTCTCCTTTTTAGCCTCATCAATGAAGCTGCAGGTATTTACAATTATCACATCAGCATCTTTAAGAGATGAAGTAAGCAGGTAACCTTCCTCTCCCAGCTTTCCCAATATTACTTCACTATCAACTAAATTTTTTGGGCATCCTAAGGAGATTAAGCTGACAGTTGTTGCATTTTTAGTCATTTCTATCTGTAATTTTAGTTTTTCGCTAAAATAAGTCAATCTATTAGTGAGATTTTCCTGAAACTGGAGAGCCAATGTTGACATTTACCTATTAAAACCGTATTATAACTGATGTAACAGGTAAATTTTTTTAAAGGATAAGATCCATGGAGCTTTGGATATCCCTAAGCCTATCCTTTTTTTGGTGAAGAAAGTTAGTCATATAGTCTGGTAGTTCTTTAGTCTTGTAGTCAAAAACCAGTGACCAGTCCTAAACTTCGGACTATTAGACTACAGAACCAATTTTGCGAAGCCGTTGGGCGTGGGATACCCAAAGCCCTTTATAAAAGCTAAACTATTACAAAAAATGAAGTAATGAAGGAGGTTAGTTTAAGATGAAATTAAGAGGTAGAACAGTCATTGTGACAGGTTCTGGGAGAGGAATAGGTCGTACTCTTGCCCTTGAGTTTTCTCGACAGGGGGCCAATGTCGGGTGTTGTGCGCGAAGCGAGAAGGAAATCCAAAAAACTGTAGCGTTGATAGAAAAAGAGGGAGGATGCGCTATAGCTATCCCGACAGATATTACACAAAGAGAACAAGTAGAAAAAATGGTTAAAGAAGTGTTGGAACGCTTCGGGCAAATCGATGTTTTATTTAACAATGCTGGAAGTTTTCAGGCAATTGGTAGTATCTGGGAAGTTGATCCTGAGCTTTGGTGGCATGATATAACTGTGAATCTCCGTGGTCCTATGTTATGCTGCCGAGCTGTTCTACCACATATGATGAAACGAGACAAAGGTATCATTATTAATATGAGTGGAGGTGGTTTCAGTAGCCCATTCCCGGGTGGCTCTGGATATGCCTGCTCAAAAGCGGCATCAATGCGCTTGACTGATAGCCTTGCCAAGGAGCTGGAAAGAATGGGCTCTTCAGTTCTTGTTTTAGGTATGGGACCAGGCTTAGTGCGAACCAAGATGACGGAACTTCAGATAACGACGTCTGAGGGCTTAAAATGGATACCATCGGTCAAGAAAATGTTTGATCAAAAACAGGACAAACCACCTGAGGACTGTGCAAAAGCTACAATTGAACTTATTCGTATTGCTTGCCCAGAGATAAACGGACGTATTTTTGATGTAGAAACGGACTTTAACAAAGTTGCTAAACAGGCCTTAGAAATAAAAGAAAAAGATCTTTTTGTGATACGCCTCAGATCATAAAAAAGAGGATGGTTCTATTTTCCCCCTTAGTATAGGGGGTCAGGTCTTGCAATGCAATATATACACTATAAGACCATCTTTTGCAGAGTTATTATATAAAAAATCCAAGAATTAGGATGCAGAGGGATAAATTAATTTTTGAGACTTATAATCAATACGAGTATACTATGAAACAAATAGTTCAGCAATTAGGGATCCATTACTACAATCAACAGGACTATAAAATGAATAGAGAAAAAAAGTTAATATTATATTGCAAGACCTGACCCTTTACGTATATTCCGCAATTTTTTAGGTATAAATAAGGAATAAGGATGTTTAAGCCAAATTTTAGAATAACTAACAAAATAATCAACTATCTTACAAACATTGCCGCTGTCAGAGAATCAATTCTTAATGCTCCACTTCTTCCACAATGGGAAGTAAAATTTCGTAAAGAAGCAATTATTAAGATGGCTCATCATTCTACGAGCATTGAGGGTAACCCTTTAACTCTTGAACAGGTAAAGAATTTGCTTGCCGGGAAGAAAATATCTGCCTGGGAGAAGGATAAAAGAGAAAAAGGGACAAATCTTCTTGAACGAAAGACAGAGGAAGGTTTTAAAGTATTTACAAACAAACTTGAAAATAACCACAGAGGCGT
>JAUWJM010000137.1 GCA_030607715.1 Candidatus Aerophobota bacterium | reverse complement strand
TTTACGGCAGGCTCTAAAGCATCAATAATAGTTTTGTCACCTATCTGTGCTTTGCCAATCTTTTTTATACCCTCTAAGGCATTACTTAACATCTCAGATATATCTTCCTTGGTAATTTCTGTTTTTCCTAAGACTTTTCTCCCAGCATTCATAAAAGCAATACCATAGAGAGGCCCTGTTGCCCCTCCTGTATTGGAAGTTAAAACCTCACCTACGTCCACCAACAACTCTCCTATGCACATTTCCTCCAAGAACAACAAAATGCAGGGGCATTTGCAGGAGTTAGAAGTAGTTTTTAAAATTCCTCATCGAGCCTAAGAAAAGTAACAGAGCATCCGGCCATTTCTAAAGAGGTCATATATTCCCCTATATAGCCCTTACATATCCCAACACCCAGGTCTTGCAGAATATGTGCTACTCTTCTATAAATAATGCATAACTCCATAAGAGGGGTACCTCCTAATCCATTTATCATAACCGCGAGTTCATCCTGTGGTTTAAGTGACAAATCTCTTATAAGTTTTTCAACGATTATACTAGCAAATTCATCGGCTGATTTTAATGGACTTCTCTGTATACCCTTCTCACCATGAATTCCCACACCTAATTCTACTTCCCCATCCCCTAAGGTAAAAGTTGGTTTTCCAGCTTTGGGTAGTATGCAAGAAGTTAAGGCAACCCCCATGCTACGTACATTAGCAATTACTTTTTCTGCGATTTCTTGGGTTTCTTCAAGAGTCTCACCCAACTCAGCCTTAGCTCCTGCTATCTTGTGGACAAAAACTGTTCCGGCAATACCTCGTCTTCTAGCCACATCGTCAATACTTACATCATCATTTACAATTACCTTAGAAACCTTAGTTCCATTGGATCTAGCCATCTCAGCAGCCATTTCAAAATTCATAACATCTCCAGCAAAATTTTTAATAATCAACTAAACTCCACTACCCCCATCCACAACTTTTATTGCTTTGACTATCCGATTTGGCGTAGGAGAGGTGAAGACCGCACCTGCCTTGCAGGGAAAACCCTATATTAATATGCAGTGAAGTTAACTGGACAAATGATTACTTGCCCTTGAAATACATTTCTCGAATACTTTAAGTACTTTTTCAACTTCCTCATCAGTGATTACCAAAGGGGGTTTGATTTTTAATACATGTCCCATATCAGCGTATTTAGATCTACCAAAAATTACTCCTTTAGTAAATGCCATCTGAGCGATTTTTGCGGCTTCTTCGATTGCAGGCTCTTTAGACTCCCTGTCTTTCACGAGTTCTACACCGATAGCCAGCCCTGGTCCTCGAATATCGCCAATAATCTCATATTTTCTTTGCATTTCGAGAAGACGATTAATTATATACCCATTAAGTTCGCCGCACCTCTTTAGAAGTATTCCTTCTTCTAGGACTTTGATATTAGCAAGTGCTGCGACTAGCGAAGGAGGAGAATGGCCAAAAGTAAAAGCGTTTTCTCCTGCATCATATCCTCTAAGAGCTTCATCTGCAATAATACCTGCGAGAGGAAATCCTCCACCAACCCCTTTCCCAAAAACGAGAATATCTGGAGTTATGCCATAAAGTTCTGCAGCAAACATTTTCCCAACACGACCAAATCCTGTTTGTACCTCATCCCAAATCAGTAGAACCTCATGCCTAACACAAATTTCTTTGACTCTTTTATGCCATTCTAAAGGAAAAGAAAGTTGCGTTCCGTTTCCTTGAATAGGTTCAACCATAACAGCTATTATTTCTCCATTTGCTCCCTTTGTTATGGTATTCTCTAAACACTTCGTGCATCTAAGATTGCACTGAGGATACTCGAGACCAAGAGGACACCGATAGCAATAGGCCTCAGGGACTCTCAATACATTCTCCATATAGTGTGGGAAAGCAGAAAAAATTTGCGGATCAACCCAACTTGTTGCTAATGTCGCGAGACTCCTTCCATGGTAGCCAGAATTCATGACAATAAAATACTTTCCTCCCAGTTTATTCTTCATAGCTAATTTCATAGCACTTTCAACTGCTAACGATCCGTCCAAACAGAGATTTACTTTATTTAGGTTACCGGGAGCAATTTCTGCCAATTTTTTACAAAGCAAAAGCAAAGGTATAGTATCCCACGAATACCATGCATGAGAAAGTTTTTCAATTTGTTCTTTAACAGCCTCAATAACTTCTGGGTGACATCCCCCTATATTATTAACCCAAGCCTGAGAGGTGCAATCAATGTATTCTTTTCCTTGTATATCCCAGACTTTTGCTCCCTGTGCTTTAACTAGGATCACATTGGGACGGCTACCCCATCCATCTAATAACGCTTTACGTCCTGCCTTTATTTCCCCTGGAGTAATTTCGTCAAACACCTCTATCCTCCCTTTTTGACTTCTTCGATTATATTTATTAAAAATATAGAAACGAGAAGTTTTTTATTCTACCCACACTTTGTTTGAAAATGTCAATCTTTTTTATTATATATTAAAAATTTGCTTTGTCAACTATTACTTAATTAACCTAAAGCTTTCCCAATGGATAAAAAGAGCAAATTATGAGCTTCAGCAACTGCTCTACAGGCAAGCTTACCATTTATTACGTTTAACCCCCTGGTAAGGGTAGAATCTTCCCTTAATGCATCTTTGTATCCCTTGTTTGCTATTTTAAGTACATAAGGAATTGTCATATTCGTTAGGGCAAAGGTGGAGGTCTGGGGATAAGCACCGGGCATATTGGCAACACAGTAATGGATCACACCATCCACCTCGAAAACAGGATTATCCTGAGTAGTAGGATGAGTTGTTTCGACACATCCTCCCTGATCAACTGCTACATCTACTATAACAGAGCCTTCCCTCGTAAGCTGGAGCATTTTTCTTTTAACAAGAAAGGGAGCTTTTGCTCCGGGAATCAGTACTGCTCCAATTAGAATATCCGTATCGGGCAGGATTTTCTCCAGGTTATAGGAGTTGGACATCAAGGTTGTAACATTAGAGGGCATGATATCATCAAGATAGCGCATCCTCTCAACATTTACATCTAAAATAGTTACCTGAGCTCTCATTCCCGCTGCTATCTTGGCTGCATTCATCCCCACTGTGCCCCCACCAATTATCACAACCTTTGCAGGGGAAACTCCTGGTACCCCTCCTATGAACTTTCCCATCCCACCTTTGTGCTTTGCAAGATAAAAAGAGCCAACAAGGGGAGCTACTCTTCCAGCAATCTCACTCATGGGAGCAAGAAGAGGCAAAAAGTCATCATCCCGCTGTACTGTCTCATAGGCAATTCCAACAATCTTTGATTTTAAAAGAGCCTCGGTAAGGGACTTATCTGCTGCAAGGTGCAGATAGGTGAAAAGAACCTGTTCTTCGTGGAAAAGCTCGTATTCCTCTGGAAGAGGTTCTTTTACCTTGAGGATAAGCTGCGTCTCATCAAAGAGTTTTTTCTTATCTTCAATAATCTCAGCCCCTGCTTTTTTAAACTCTCTATCAGAAAAGCCACTCCCTTCGCCTGCTGCCTTTTCCACAAAAGCTTTATGTCCTGTATCACATAAAGCTTTTACTCCTGCCGGGGTTATTGCAACTCTGAATTCTGCTTTTTTTATCTCTTTGGGAACTCCAATGTTCATTTTTCTTCCTCATGAGTAGTTAAAAAGAGAATAATTGTTCTCTTTGTTCCAATGTTTTTTAAGCCATGAGGAATATTGCCAGGGAAGGTAAAACTTTCATCTTTTTTGAGAAAATATTTTTTGCCTGCTAAGTTTACCTCAAGCTTTCCTTCTATTACTATAACAGTTTCTACTCCACCATGTGATCCCAGTTTCTTGCCTGTGCTGCTTCCAAGTTCGAATGTTGCATATACAAACTCGCTCAAAGTTTTATTAGCGACTAGTGATAGAGACAAAATATAATATATTGTACCCTCAGAGATAATTTTTTTACTGACAGGTTCAATTTTAAATTTTTTAGGTTCAATTTTAGGTACCTCGAACAAATCACCTACAGAAACTTCTAAAGCATTAGCAATTCCCCATAAAGTGTTTATGGAAGGATTGACCTTGCCTTTTTCTATTTGACTGAGGAGACTCTTACTCACACTTACTTTTTTACTGACTTCCTCTAAAGTCTGTTTATTTGCTTTTCTAATATTTTTAATATTTTCGCCCAAGTATAATATTACCAATTCATTAAGGTCAATTATATCTTTCTGCTTTTTTGCCCTTGCCGAAAGGTTCTTGTTTATATTTTTAATAGACATACGTTTCCCCTCCGAGGTAAGCCCTATTAAGCTTTGGGCTCAACTTGGGACTAATTTTTGCCAAAGTCTTGACCTAAATGTCCACATAAAATTTATGCGCGGTCAATTTATTTTCTCACAGAATTCAAGTATGGCTTTTAAAATAAGATAGGTTGAGGTCGCACCTGGATCTTGATATCCACAAGTTCTGGATCCCAAATAACTGGCTCTTCCTTTTTTAGCTTCCAGATGGGTAGTACTTTCCACTCCTTTCTTAGCAGATTCTACTGCTATTTCTAAAGACTCCCTTAAGGACTGACCTTTGCGGACAGCTTCTCTAAAACTATTTACGGCAGGCTCTAAAGCATCAATAATAGTTTTGTCACCTATCTGTGCTTTGCCAATCTTTTTTATACCCTCTAAGGCATTACTTAACATCTCAGATATATCTTCCTTGGTAATTTCTGTTTTTC